>JAPLFR010000015.1:300000-404278 GCA_026390575.1 Ignavibacteriales bacterium | reverse complement strand
TCTCACATAGCCATCGCTTGCATACGCGGATACTCCTGCAATAGAACTGACAATGCCTTTGTACTCGACTTTATCAGCAGGATACTTTGCAGCAATAGTAAACGCTGCTGCGTTAACAGCATCACTCTCTAAGCGAATAGGAACCGAGAATGCGGTCTTTGCATCAACATCTACACTGCCTTTTTCTGCAAACGTAACTTTTTGTTTCGCCAGCATACTGGGAGTACCATCAACCTTGCAATCACCCATAGCAATAACTCTAATTATTTGATTGCTAAGGTCTTGAGTCAAGTTTTGATCTGTTTGATATGTAGATGTATAGTATGTTCCCGCTGGAAATACTGTGTTCGGATCAGCCACACGCTTCAAAATCAACTGCGCATCGAGAACGTTTATTGTTATCGATGGACTTACAAGCCACACAGGTTCACCACCAACGGTATGAACAGGTGTTGCATCGCAAGCAACACGACCAAGAGTTGCATTATCACGGTTCACATCTGCTGCAATCCGTGCCATCGTATTAGCAGACGAGATGTTGCCAGTTATGCGTCCCACGGCAGTATTGATCGCTGCAACTGCATCGCCAGCATCTATCATGCTTGTGGGGAATTTAGATGTAGCTGGGAATGTAGACACCATACCAACATATCCATCTGTCATACCGGAAACCTGACCGATTGAATAAACTCCATCACCAGTGATTGCTGATGTAGTAGTAAACAATAAAGTAGGAGTGTTAATGTCTTTTACTCTCACTACTAAGTCAGCGTGTCCAAAACCGCTTGTAGCAGTAACAGGAAGATCGCCATAATAAACCTTCCCGGCTATTGTGACTATTGCAGAGTTGTAACCAAACGCTAATATTTTTGTTCCAGGTGTAAAGGCACCTGATGTGACAGGATTAACCTTTATATATGTAATAGCGTGGCCGCTACCAGGGCTATTATTATACGTTCCGATCATTTTCACCCATTTTTGAGTAGCAGCTAATGTATTATCATAGGTAATTAATCTTACATCGGCAACGTCTTGGAATACATCCGTAACAGTATATGCCGCGGTTACTGCCAAATCGGTAAGGCTACCGAGACTATTTGTAACACCTACCGTCCAATTGAATAATGAAGCCCTCTTAACTGAAATGGACGCACCTCCAGTACCAAGAAATTGAAGATTACTTGGACTTTCAGTTACACCACTGAGTGCAGTAGCAAAACTAACGGTCGTATATCCAGGTCCCGTTTGAGCAGATGTAATTGTCAATGGAGCATACTTTGTACCATCTCCAACTGGGAATTCATAATTAAATCCACTACCGACGATTGACGCTGCAAACGTTCCATTCCATACATAGGCATTTACACCAGGACCAGGAGCTGTAGAGATAGCAGGGTCAGCGACAAACAACACATTTCCACTTGCACCCATGTTAATCTTTCCATAAATATTCGGGGAGTTATTACCAAATATCAGTTTTTGAATGGTAAGGTTGCCGCCCGTTACATAAAGACTACCTGACGTCAATGCAACATTCACCACAGAAATTTTTCCTGTTCCTGAATAATCTCTTGATGTTGCATTCAATTTCCAAGTCTGCGGACCTGCACCAAAAAATGTAAGCAAGCCTGTAGATAAATTATCCGTGGCTGCATCAAGTGATCCTTGCAGAGTCAGTGGTGCGGTACTCTGTAGAGTAAGCCCTCCACTGCCGATTGTAACATTTCCGGTAACAGACATTCCGGCGGTGGCGGTTGAAACGACTGAAGCAGTGCCCTCAGCACGAAGATTTCCCAATATAGTCAGACCAGTGGTGACTGTGGCAGTGCCTGTATTGCTAAATGTAAGATTTTGTAAATTCACACTGCCAACATTCACATTAGTAGCATTGCCGCTAACTGTAAGAGTCTTACCGGCGTTCATAGAGAAAGTACCACCGATTGACAAAGCCCCAGTTCCAGAATATTCGAGCGAGCCAGCACCACTATATGTTCCTGTAAGCGTTGCGGTGGCACCAGTTACTTTCAGCGACCCACCGTTAGTAATAGTTCCTGCTGCTGTACTCAAAAGAACAGTTTGTATATTTACACCGGAAACGATACTAAGGGAAGCAGAACCTTGAAGAAGTAACTGACCACTAAGGGTCCAGTTATTAGGTGGTGCTATCGCTGTTGCTGTACTATTGGTACCATCGAGAATTAGATTATTATTACTTAATGCATTCATAGATGTTATTGCAAAACCAATCCTCGGTTCAATTAAAACATCACCTCCGCTAGGTATCGAACCAAAAGTTACCTTTTGATTGATATCAACTGGAATGAGATTTATAGTACCAGCGCCAGTAATATTACCTATTACCTGAGTGCCTACTGTCCCGGCAACAGTTAAAATACCATACAATCCGCCTGTACCTTGGTTTGTAAATGTCGTTTGATTAACAACTGTAGCACTTGAGGGAATTGTAAAAGCAGCGGTCCCATCAACTGTTAGAACACCAGCAACCGTTGTTACTCCTGTTGGTGAAAATGTCTTTAATGATGGAGTTCCATTAGAAAGGGTCAAAGTTCCATACGAGTACTTATTTATTGTTTGAGCTCCTGTAGCATTAAATATAACTGAAGAAGCGTTACCTATAACAACATTAGTAAAAGTAGGTATTGTGGCTGCACTAACATAGAACAATCCAGCATCTTCCACCTTTAAAGTGGACGCTCCACTAACCGGTAAAAGCAGTACACCATTATCATAAAATTTTCCGCTACTAACATCCAATAGCGTTACAGTTACAGCTGCTGAAGAAGCCAACTGCACACCAGCACCGGAATTGTTAATGTATATGCTGGTGAAAGCTCCAGATGGAATTGATTGTAGTGTACCAGTTGTACCGCAGAAATTGAACGAACCACCCGCTTGGAGAGTTCCGTTACTGCCTATTGTTATTGATCCTTTAATATTATGTGTTGCACTACCCGGATTGAATGTTCCGATATTAATATTAAGTGTACCATCTATCGTCAAAGCTGATGCCGCGGCAAACACAACTAAGGGGCTGGCGGTAATAGTAAGATTGTTGTATTCAACTCCTGCAACTGTCGTAGCACTTGAATTTGCATAAACGACTTCTGAAGCGCCAGCAGTAAATGCTGTAGGGTTAATGGACATTGCAGGTGTGCCAGACAATGTAATTTTATACGCTGTATTTGGATCGCCTTTCAATGCACCATTCACCGTGAACCCACCTCCAACTGCGATAGGACCACCAATAATCTGCACAGTGGTTCCGGAGGTTATAGTAAGTCTACTAAAGTTAAGAGTTGGAGAAGCTGTTGTAGTTATTGTTTGCAATGCTGAGGAAGCAAAGAAGACATCGCCCGTTGAACCTGGATTAAAACTTCCTTCCCTGATAAAATCTCCATTTACGGTTATTATGCCAGGTTTAGTTGCATTACTCGCTATTAAAGTACCAGTGCCTTTAATCCATAGCTTGTGATTCACTAGTAAGACACCAGCTGTGGAGTTGTCTGATATATTCATGGTACCTGTAATAGTTAAATTTTCACATGTAGCAGCGCCTGTCAGAACAAGGTTAACACCACCTGATTGTGGAGCACCGACTACTACATCATAACCCGTTCCAGGTGTGGAACTACCATCCCAGTTCAAGGGATCTGCCCAAGAACTACTGATTGCACCCGTCCAAGTTGCAGGGGTGTTAGTTTGTCCAAACACTGCAGCACTTAATATCACAAGCAGCGCGACAAGTTGAAAAAGTTTTTTTGTATACATTTGTTCCTCCGATTAGAGATTATTTGAAAATTCTAAATGCCTCTTACGGCATCCCTTACTAATTTCTGATCTACGAACACTTTTGAAGAATTCCAATTTTAAAAATTTACATTTACAATTCTTACTTCATTCTCCGCGCGAAGCGGATCTCACACGATGGAAAAAGAAATTAGCTAGAATTAAATGTTAACCATCCTCTCATATATTTTTTAACTCCTTATTATTTTGTGAAAAGAAATTGCATTAAAATTTTTACTCAGCTTGTTTTGCCGAGGTAATAGAAAAGTCGAATGAATACTCACCACAGAATTACAAAACGGCCTCAGTTCTTCCGTATCTGATTGCAAGCAATATATGAGAATTCAACAATCTTGTCAAGTCTTTTTTTGTGTTCTAACGCACAATAATACGCATTTATATTGGGGCAATTCGCTGCCGGTCATTTCTTCCACCCTTGAATTCCTCCTCAAGAATTTTGTATTGTATTTTTTTGAGATTAATCCTTTATCGTTTTCACACGCCCTGAGCACCTTCAGACTTTCCATCAATATTTTTGATTTACTTTGTTAAAGTCATCATCATAAATATGAATAAATATACGCATTGTTTTTCTTTTTGAGGGATTTGTTTCTTTGAATTCCTTATGCCAACATAAGGTATCAAGTCCAATTTGTCAACCATTTTTTATAAATATTTTTGCTCCATGTGACGCTCCACACAAGCATTGTATACCCTTCCTGAAGATTTTCTTGAGAATTTGCTGCACGCTATGCAGCCATTCATTTCAAGATTCCAGCTATTCGGATGTACCCATGACGCATGCTCTATTATATAGAGAGTTCGTAATATTTTCTCAAGGTTCTCTCGGAAAGCAAAAAGACTAACAGGTTTTGGTCGTGTCTCTGTTTAGTGCGGTGGCTGACCAAAAAGTGTAAAATTAACGGTAATCGAAACCTCCCGCCTGCTCGCCGACGCTCGTAGAGCTTAGGCGAGCCTGCCGGACGGGCAGGTCAGGTTTCGTTTTCAGATAATAGAGGTTGTCTAAAAAGTATGTGCACAGGGGCGTCACGAATCCCCGCCTGCGTGACTGCGCCAGCAGTCGGGCAGGATTTCGTGACGCTGAGCCATTGAAAACAATTCATTTTCAGTGTCACGGTACGGACCGTGACACTCAAGTTATTTATGTTACGCAAAAAAAGGAAAAAGAAGACTGTCATTCCCGCGGATTGTAAGTCCGTTTCGATTAGTAAATCGAAACGAGATCTCGATCCGACTTTAGTCGCGACCGCGACTGCCATATGGCAGTCGGGCAAAGTCGGACGGGAATCTAAAATAGCCCACTCCCCAAGTTCCTCCCTCCTTGATTTTCCATTATCTTCGGCTTAAGTTACTATTACATTCATCCGCACAGAGGAAGCACATTGACATTTCTTAATCCCATAGCATTGGTTGGACTCCTTGCGGCAAGTATTCCTATCCTGCTGCACATATTCAATTTGCGCAAGCTCAAAACGATTGAGTTCAGCACGCTGTCGTTCTTGAAAGAATTGCAGAAAACAAAAATCCGCCGGCTGAAACTCCGCCAATTGCTCTTGCTGGTTCTTCGTACTGTATTAGTTGTTCTTGTTGTCTTCGCATTCTCACGTCCGACATTGAAAGGTTCACTCCCCGGCGGTCTTGCCGAGCAGGCGAAGACAACGGCAGTTATTCTCTTTGACGATTCGCAAAGCATGACCGCGAACGACGAACAGGGAGAACTGCTGCATCAGGCAAAGAATACCGCCCTTGCGGTCGTGAACCTTTTCAAAGACGGCGACGAAGTATTTCTTCTTAAATTTTCCGGTGTCCCTCTCGATGGAACAACAGAACTTCCTTCTGCCCAGCGAAACTTTCCGGTCATCCGAAGCACCATCAATGAAATGAAACCGTCATCGATGCATCGCACAATCGAAGATGCGCTTCGCTTTACCGCCCGGCTCCTTGCTGCATCCCAAAACTTTAATAAAGAAGTTTATGTCATTTCCGATTTCCAGGCTGGTTCACTTGAATCTAAAGCGCACTTGATGAAAACCAGCGAGAAACTCTTTGCGCCGGCGGTACAATTCTTTTTCGTTCCTCTCGGCAAACGCGAATTGCAAAATGTTTCTGTAGAATCGATAGAAATCCCGAATACAATTTTTGAAGTGAACAAATCCTTTACTGTGAAAACGAAGCTTACAAATCACGGCACGTCAGGCGTGCAGAATCATGTTGTCAGCATCTATCAAGATGGAAGCCGGGTAGGACAAAAAGGCGTTGATATCCTTGCCGGACAATCGGTGGAGACGGAGTTCACGCTTGTGCCAAAGCATTCTGGATTCATTGAAGGAAAAATCGAATTAGAAGACGACGATCTTGAATTTGACAACACACGCTTTTTCACCGTGCATATTCCGGAAGAACTTCATGTTCTTCTTATCGGCAGCGCACCCGATCTTACCTATCTTCGAATAGCTCTCGCCCCCCGACTTACCGACAGCAGTGCAAGCTTAAAAATTAATCAGATACCGTATGACCGTTTTTCATCATCTCAATTGAACAATATCGATGTCGTTGTCCTTTCCAATCTGCACGAATTCACGCCCGATCAATCTTTTGCCTTAAAGACATATCTTCAAAATGGCGGCGGCATGCTGTTTTTTCCCGGTGCACAAACGACTGGTACCGTCTATAATACTGCCATCGCTGCACCGCTTGGCATATCAACCGCCGCAGCTTCAGATGATAATTCCACGACAAAATCGACCAACTCATTCATCGAATTCGACAAAGTCGATTTACGCCACCCGCTCTTTGTCGGAATGTTTGAAGAAACCGAATCAAAACAATCGTCGGGAACGACGCAGCGTCAGCGTGTACTGGAATCGCCGCGCATCGCAAAATCATTCCATTTTGTTCCAACGCCGAGATCGAGATCTATCATCACATTGACAAACAGCTATCCATTTCTGATAGAAGAACGGATTGGCAGCGGACATATATTGTTATTCAGTGTTGCTGCCAATGCCGAGTGGTCGGATTTACCATTGAAAGGATTATTTGTTCCGTTGGTGCATCGTTCGCTTGCCTATCTTGCGCAAGGATCGGCAATGGAACATTCATTGTTAGTTGGTGAAGCAACAACTATTCCTCTTCACTCGGTTGTTCCGTCAAAACTTACAATTACGAAACCGGGCAATCTGGAACTCGTTATCAATCCTCAACAGCTTGCGGCAGAAAAAAGTATCCGGTATTCCGATGATGACGTACCGGGAATCTACACCGTTGCATCTGTTCAGACGACTTTGGATAAGTTCGCCGTGAACGTCGATCCGGACGAATCAAACACAGCGCCATCGGATGAGACACACCGAGAGACCATGTTCAAACGGATCGGTATTTCGGACAACTCCATGCACACGGTGACCCAGCCGCAAGAGGTACAGCGCATCATCACAGAATCACGTCTCGGTGCCGAACTTTGGAAACAATTTCTTATCGCCGCGCTGATTATTGCTATCATCGAAATGTTCGTGGCACGAGATACGAAGCGTCATCGTTCTTTGGCAGCAAAACAAATTACATAGGTCACACCTCTACGGCTTTTCGATGATAGTACGGAGCAAGGATCATATTTAAGCAATTATCGAGGTTGTCTAAAAAGAATAATCAAGTGGGACAAACATTTGGGAACGACAATAGGATTTTTTCGGCTTCTTTGGCTCGGGGAGTTGGTTAGATGTCGGACACCTTCCTTAAGAATTGCAATGCGAGGTGTCTGACATCTTTCTGGGTCCACAACAAAAGAGGGTGCATCTTGCGATCCACCTTCTCTGTCGGGATACCACTCCCTAAGCAAAAGATGAAACGAAGCGCATTAATAGAGGAGTTCCACTGAGTCTTACTATAATAGTATGAAAGAATCATTATGATTGAATTAGCTCAAACCGGAAAAGAAAAGTGCATTCTCGTTGGAGTGCCGACACGCTCGAATTTAAAAGCCGTGGTTGATGAGTCACTCGCAGAACTCGCATTGCTCGCCGACACAGCGGGAGCGGAAGTTGTAGGAAGAATAACACAGGATCGCGATCATATCGAACCGGCGACGTACATCGGGAAAGGAAAGGTTGAAGAAATACATCAGCGCTTGAAGGAAGAAACTATTCCGCTTGTTATTTTCGACGATGACCTCTCACCCGGACAGGTGCGAAATCTTGAGCGCCTCATGGAATGCAAAGTCCTTGACCGCAGCGGATTAATCCTTGATATCTTTGCATCGCGCGCAAAGTCCAGTGAAGCGAAAACGCAAGTGGAACTTGCCCAGCTTGAATATCTTCTGCCCCGCCTCACACGCCAATGGACGCATTTATCAAAACAATTCGGCGGTATCGGCACAAAAGGTCCCGGCGAAACGCAAATCGAAACTGACCGCCGGCTGATTCGTACACGCATCAGTCACCTCAAAGAAAAGCTTGAGCGTATATCGCAGCAGCGTGTTACACAACGCCAGGGACGCACCAAGCACACACGCACTGCGCTTGTGGGCTATACCAACGTTGGTAAATCAACTCTTTTAAATCTTCTTGCCGGTTCAGATGTGTTCGTTGAAAACCGGCTTTTCGCAACACTCGATCCGACAACGCGGCTCGTGCCGCTCAATGCTACTGTTTCCATTCTTATGACGGACACCGTCGGTTTCATCCGTAAACTGCCGCATCATCTTGTTGCATCGTTCAAGAGCACGTTGGAGGAAATAACTGAAGCCGACATTCTTCTTCATATCGTGGATATATCGAGCCCGTACTTCGAAGATCAAATCAACGTCGTGCAGGAAACGTTAGAAGACCTTGGTGCCGGTGATACGCCGACACTGGTTGTATTCAATAAGATAGACATGTTCCAAGACCGAAGCATCCTGCCGACGCTATCCGAAAAGCATCCAAACTGTGTGTTCATCTCCGCAGTCCGGGGAATAAATATTCTCGGACTGAAAGAAGCGGTTGCACAAATGCTGGAGCAAGAATTTATGGTTGAAGAAATTGTAATACCGGATTCAAAACAAAAGCTTATTGCACAGCTGCATGATGTCGGTGAAGTGTTAGAGCGGACATACGAAGATGGAAAAGTGAATATGAAGATACGGATTCACCGGAGAGATAAAGAAAGGTTTTTGCAGCTCGTTAAATGATCAAAGGAAGATTCGCTATTTGTTAATTTAACGCTTTAAAAAAGAGAAATTCTTCCTTTGGAACAAAATTTTGGTCTCGTATATCGTACACAACGAAAAGGAAAGTATTACTGAGAACTATCAGTGTAGCTGTGAACACTTTAACTAATCATAAGACGAAAAAAGTAAATCTCGAATCTACTTTATGAATTGTTTGAGCATCATTTTTTCAATATCGAAATATACTTCAGCGAGTCTAAGCTCCTGCGGACTTGCTCCAAATGAGGATCTAATTGCAGAGCTTTCCCATAACAATCTAATGCATTTTTGTAATTTCCGGTTTGACGATAAGCGGCACCAAGATTAACATAGGCATTTGCCTTTGAGCTGTCTAATTTCACAGCGGTCTTGAAAAATTCGATCGCTCGATAATAATCCTTTCTTGAAAAAACAATTGCGCCGATATTGACATACGTAACACTTCTATTCGAGTCGCATTCAAGAGCGCGCTGAAAGTCCTTCAATGCCTCATCGTAATCCCCTGCAAGGTAATGTGAATATCCAAGGTTTTGCCAGAGGCTCCACCGCGCGGAAGATGTCTCGAGGGATTTTCGGAAATGAACAATAGCTTTCTGCAATAATACTGTTTGTTGGTCACCTTTCGGGAGTTTTTTCCCCAGCATCATATACATCTCACCGAGTGATGAATGTATCATAGCATTATTCGGATCGTATTCGAGCGAGCGTTGAAAGTTCCCTAGTGCCTCATCATAATCGCCGGCGATCGAATAGGCATATCCAAGGTCGTGCCAGATCGCCCACTGCGACGGAAGAATATCGAGCGATTTTCGTAGGTGAACAATGGCCTTCTGCAATAGCTCTGTTTGTTGGTTACCTTTCGGGAGTTTTTTCGCCAACTCCGTATACGTTTCACCAAGTGACGATTGTACTCTAGCACTGTTTGGGGATGAGATTTCATCGGTCTCTAGAAGTGTTAGATTGTTCTTCCAATCTGCTCCACGGTTAATGGTGCGAATGCTTAATATGATGCAGATGACAACTATAGCTGGAACTATCCATTTCTTTCGTTTACCTGAAGAGTTGAATTCGAAACGACCAACATGAGCAGTAAAAAGACCAAGAGTGTAGCAAAATCCTAATGATGGAGTGAAAAGAAATCGCTCAGCCATTGTGGACCCCATGAGAAAAAAAAGATTCGAAACCAGAGAGAGTGTTATAAGATAATACGCGACTCCAAAACTCTGTTGATCCCTTTTTACGAATCCATACATCGCATAATAAGACAATGCAATATATACTGCAATACATACAATCGACCACATATCATCCCAACCAACAAACGGAATCTGATTAAATGAATAATCATACGAAAGCCGAAAAGGGAAAAAAAGAAGGAGGAGATAGCGGCCTAGTATATTAAACGCCATTGGAGTACGCGCGAAAATTCCTGGAGAAGCTACAAGTGAATTGTCAATGAGCGGAGGCATTTCTTTGAATGCATCGACATCGACGATAGACCATCGAATAAACAAATAAGCTAACGCTACAGCAGCAAATGGAAGAGTTTCCCGAACAATTCGCCGCCACTTTAGCTCGGTGAAAAAGTGCATGGCTAACGGAACGATGAATAGGAACATAATAACATGTTCCTTCGAGAGTAATGCAAGGAAGTAACTCAGACAACTCAATATCCGAAGCCCGATCTTGTTTGCGCTGATACCACGGAGTAAAAGGAATAGAGCACAGATCATGAACAAAAAACTCAACAGCTCATCTCGGCTTTTAATATTTGCGACTACTTCAGTGTGGACAGGATGAACAATGAATAGAAGAGTAATAATAAATGGAACGATGGGATCATAATTTTTGAGCATTGTTCGGAGAAGGGGAAATAGCACAACTGCAATGAAACAATACAAGATCACATTAGTTGCATGATGTACATGAGGATTATGCCGAGCCAGATTCGTCTCTATGGCATATGTTGCCAACGCAAATGGACGATACGAATCGTTTTGT
Source organism: Ignavibacteriales bacterium (assembly GCA_026390575.1). Classification (NCBI taxonomy): domain Bacteria; kingdom Pseudomonadati; phylum Ignavibacteriota; class Ignavibacteria; order Ignavibacteriales; species Ignavibacteriales bacterium. Next base: position 393,264 of record JAPLFR010000015.1, on the reverse strand, counting down.
TTGTTGTACCCAACAAGGTAGCCTTTCGAAAAAATGTCCACAAGACCTGTAATTCCCTTTTGAACAAAAGTATTATTTTCTATAATTGGGATATCATCCATTGTAAAATCGTGAAATAGCGTGTTAGCATATAATAGAAACGCAATAACAAAGAGTAGGACGGGAGTTGTGGCTTTGTGAGAAAACAAAATTGTGTGAAGATCTCCCTCGTGTCGATGTCCGGACATTCTCCCTGGAAACTTATGTTGATGTGTTAATTTTGACATGAGATAACTCTATTCCTCAGCATAATCATAATGACTGGACATCTTCGCGCATACGAATATGAATGTCAAACGTTTTAATAACTAAAATTTCAAATATCAATGGAAGGCATTGCGAAATACTTTACTTCCCATTTTTAATCTTATTTACTGATGTAACGCAGAATCCGACAAAATATTGCTACGACCTATGCCAAGGGCATCCCCTTCGGGACAGATCGTGGTTTTAATATCTCCTTAATAAATCTGGGCTTTTCCCAAAGGGATGGAGACTGTGTCAAAACTATAAAAAGGATCTCGTCATTCTGAACGAAGTAAAGAATCTAAACTAAAAACAAGACTCTTCGTTGTGCTCAGAGTGACAAAAGCTACTTATTACACAGTCTCGATGGCTTTTTGCTATGCCCAAAACGACACAATATGTGGCTAAAGCCATTGCTACATCATTATCATTTGTCCACGACGTAAACGACGAGGCTATAATTCAACTTACTTTACGTAACATTAGTAAATAATCCTACTTCTAATACCTGATGACTTTGAATAATTGAGAAGTTGATCCTCGAGGGATTTTTCAAGGGCGCGATTAGCTTTCAATTCAACAAGGACTTGTCCTTCTACTAAAACATCAGCAATAAAATCTCCAACGGGTTGGCCACCATAGAGTACTTTAAGAGGCTTCTGTTGCACAGTATTCAATCCAATTGATGATAATTCTGGTACCAAAGCATTTTCGTAAACTTTTTCTTGAAATCCACTCCCAAGCCGATTATGGACTTTGAAAGCTGCGCCAATAATTTTCTCCGTCAGTTCTTTCAACGGATACATTTCTTCAGCCATGCTTTTCAATTCCCTATTTATCTTTTTCCGTCCGCCACCGTAAAACGGTAGCGGGACACCCCTCCTTGTTAAGGAGGGGAAATTTTCTCCCCTTTAAAAGGGGAGATGTCCCGATGAATATCATTCATCGGGATAGAGGGGTTGTATAAAAACACAATAGCTGAATAATTACCTTTTTACCAGTTTTTTAATCTGCGAAATCCGTTATCTGTGTTTCATCAGTGTATTCTGTTCAATCACTTCAGTGCAATCTGTGCAATCACATCAGTGTAATCTGCGCAATCATTTCAGCGTTCTGATGTCATTATTACCGTTTCGCCTTTGAACAATTTCTTCACTGTATCCGCATCTGCACGAGAACCGACAATACTACCGTAATGCATTGGAATAAGCAGTTTTGGTTTAAACACATTCGCAGCTTCAGCTGCTTGCGTTGCCGTCATGGTATACGTACCTCCGCATGGCAGCAATGCTATATCCGTCATAATTTCCCGCATCTCCGGAATGAAGTCCGTATCCCCTGCGTGATAAATCTTCTGACCGTTCGAGAGAGTAATAATAAATCCCACCCATTTATTTTCTTTGGGATGAAACTTCTTGTCAAGATTGTACGCCGGCACCGTTGTCACCTTCAACTTGCCGATCGTGTAAGCTTTTCCTGGAACGACAGTAATAGCCGAATTGCCAAATTGAGATGCAACATCTTTTGGGGCAACAATAATCGTCTGATGCGTTTTAATCTTTGCAATATCTTCCATCGAAAAGTGATCATAGTGAGCATGCGTAATAAAAATGATATCTGCTTTTGGCAGATTTGTCGGAAGTTTGAATGGATCAATATAAATCTGCATAGCGCCGTCTTCAATGCGGAATGCCGAATGTCCCATCCAATGAATGTGTTTGTGTTCCATATGTCCTCCTATGAGCAACATAGAAAGCAAAGAAATAATCCAAGTCATCACTTTGTCCTCCTTCGTTGCTTCTCTTTTGCTTTTGCAAATCCAGGCTTTAACACATCGTAAATTAATGCAATGCGCTGTTTGTACGGCATGAAAGCGCTCTTCATTGCATTAATAGTCAGCTTTTCCAGATCTTCAAATTTCAAGTGGAACATTTCTGCCGCCGTGCAATACTCATCTGTGAGCGTGATATTGCTCATAAGGCGATCATCGGTATTGATTGTGCAGCGGAACTTATAGCGATAGAGAATGCCGAACGGATGTTGTTCCATACTCTGCACCGCACCGGTGTGCACGTTGCTGGTCAGGCAGATTTCGAGCGGAATGCGTTTGTCTAACACATACTGTGCAAGCGTTCCCATATTCAATACTTCGCCTTCTTTTACACGCATATCTTCGATCAGCCGCGTTGCATGTCCGATGCGATGTGCGCCGCACCATTGAATCGCCTGCCAGATGGATTCTTTGCCGAATGCTTCACCCGCATGAACGGTAATGTTAAAATTTTTCCGTTGGATATATTCAAAGGCATCCACATGTTTTTTTGGCGGATAACCGCCTTCTTCGCCTGCGAGATCGAATCCAACCACCCCGCGATTCCGGAAATCAACCGCTAACTCCGCCATCTCTAATGAAGCAGATGGATTCAGATGCCGCATGGCACAAATGATGAGGCCGTAATGAATGCCGAAATCTTTTTTCCCGTGCTCAAATCCGCGCAGTACTGCTGCAACCACCTTTTGCGGATCGAGTCCCTTACCGGTATGGAACACCGGAGCAAACCGCGATTCGATGTATACCACTCCATCTTTTTTCATGTCCTCCAGTGTTTCATACGCCACGCGTTCAAGCGCTTCTTCCGTTTGCATCACGCCGCATGTATGATCGAATCCTTCAAGGAAAAGCGATAAACTTCCGCGGGCAGCGCCGCGATGGAACCATTCCGCCAATTCACCGGCATCAGCAGTCGGAAGCTTTTTGTACTTCTGATCTTTTGCCAATTCAATGACTGTCTGCGGGCGCACACCACCATCAAGATGATCATGCAGCAAAACTTTTGGCAGAGTTCGGATAAATTCTTTTTTGAATTTCATACATCGTCCTTCTCTTTGAGGGTAATCATTATTTCATCAATCCAATTTTCCGATTCTTTCTTCTACTGCAGGGAGAATGCTTCCGTCCAAAACTAACCCGAGTGCTTTTTGAATATCATCGTACAGCACTCGATCTCGATGCAGGTGTTTGATATGCTTTCGAACACATTGATATGCCGCTTCAGTTCCTCTGCCGGCTTTGAGTGGCTTTTTATCTTTCAATGTTCTTGCAAAGTCCATCCCCTGGCTGGCGCATAATAATTCGATGGCGAGAACCGTCTGTGCATTCTTCAGGACACGCCATGCTTTCTGTGCACTGATAGAGCCCATGCTGTTATGATCTTCTTGATTTGCAGAAGTTGGAATGGAATCGACACTCGCCGGATGTGCCAGCACTTTGTTTTCCGAAACGAGTGAAGCGGCGGTATACTGCGCAATCATCAATCCAGAATTCAGTCCGCCGTTGGGAGTAAGAAAACGCGGAAGACCACTCAGCGAACCATTCACGAGCCGTTCAATGCGCCGTTCAGAAATATTTGCGAGTTCCGACAACGCAATGGCAAGGAAATCCATTGCCAGCGCCACCGGCTGACCATGGAAGTTGCCTCCTTCAAGATGAATGCCCTCTTCAGGAAAGATGAGCGGATTATCATTTGCAGAATTTATTTCTATGGAAATATTATCATACACATAATCGATTGCATCGCGCGAAGCACCGTGTACTTGCGGAATACAGCGTATCGAATACGCATCCTGCACGCGCATGTCGTTGCGACGATGGGATTCGCGCAATTCGCTGCTGTGCATCAATCTCCGCATATTCTTTGCAGCCGCCAATTGACCTTTGTAAGGACGAAGCTGATGAATCCGTTCATCGAACGCAGTGTCGCTTCCTCGCAGCGCTTCGACACTGATCGAAGCGGCAATGTCTGCAATCTTCGCTAAAAGTTTTGCTTGATGAACCGCCAACGCAGCGTACGCCGTCATCATTTGTGTACCATTGATGAGCGCGAGTCCTTCTTTCGCAGTCAGCCGTACCGGCTGCAGTCCATTCTTTCGAAGTGCTGCACTCGAATCAACAAGTGTATACGTTGTCCTTTTCCCTTTTTCCTTTTGATGTATCTTTCCTTTCCCCATCATTGCCAGCACCAGATGCGCGAGCTGAACGAGATCGCCGCTTGCTCCAACGGATCCTTGTGAAGGAATAACCGGAACAATATCGCGGTTTAACATTTCCATCAACAACTCTACCGTCGAAAGCCGTATTCCTGAAAATCCTTTTGCTAATGCATTCACCCGCAATGCCATCATTGCTCGCACCACTTCTGCCGGCAACATATCACCCGTGCCGGCCGCATGGCTGAAAATGAGATTTTCTTGAAGTTGTTCAATATCTTCTGCCTTTACCTTCACGTTGGCAAATTCCCCAAAACCGGTTGTCACACCGTATACTACTTCGCCATTGTTGGTCCACTGTACTATAAGCTTTCTCGCTCGTACAATATTTCGCTTTGCAATCGAACTCAATTTCGCATGAGCGTTTTTGTTTGCAAGATCAAATACTTCAGGAATAGTAAGCTGGTTGCCGTCGAGAATGTAGGTTTTCATTGTAAACCGATCAATTGATAGAAATCTATAGTCTAATGTAGCAGTGCTTGGTATCAATTTCAACCCTTCCTTACTACTATAAGAGGAGAAAGCAATTGACTTTTCAAGCGAATCTGGTTATTATTTCCGTTAGTAGAAATTACAAAACTGATACTTTTCGATACGAAATTCTTTCCGTCTTCGATGCCTCATTCAACAAGTAAAGTGTGCTGAGGGGGAAAGTGCCTTACCCAGTAAAAGCGACCATTTATGAGTGAAGAAAAAATTCAAGTCCTCATCGCCGACGACGAAGATCCGCTTCGCATGACCGTTGCCGCATGGCTTGTTGATGAAGGATTTGATATTGAACAGGCCGCCGACGGCGTGGAAGCGATAAAGAAAGTGCAAGAGAAGGATTTTGATATTGCCATTCTTGACATCAAAATGCCCGGCGCGAATGGTTTAGAGGTTCTCCGTTACATCAAAAAAAATTCTGCTGAGACAGAAGTTGTCATGATGACGGGTATGAGTGATGTGAGTATGGCCGTTGAAGCGATGAAGCTTGGCGCCAAAGAATACCTGACCAAGCCCATCGATATGGACCAACTTGTGCCTCAACTCAAAGGAATTATCCGCGCACGCGATGCTGAAGACCGCATCCGCCGTTTGCAATCTGAACATACTGCCCGCTTGCTTTTCGATCTTCACAATCCTATCGCCGGTCTTCGCCAAAGCATCGGTTACCTGCTCAAAGGAATGGCTGGTTCGCTCGGCGATCACCAGAAAGAATTGCTTGGCTATATGACCATATCCATCGACAAAGTGATCAACCTTTTAACCGATATGATGGACCTGACAAAACTTGAAGGCGGGCGCGTACGATTGAATAAAGGTATCAGCAGTCTTGGAACGTCGGCGCAAAATATAGTCCAAGAATTCCATGTTCCAATTCAATCAAGCAACATCACGTTAGATTTCTACACAGAACCTGATTTGCCGACACTTGAATATGATTCCGAAAAAATCGAACAGGTGTTAAAAAACTTCATGAGCAATGCCGTTGCCCATACACCGTCTCAAGGCGCCATCGTTGTGCAAGTGCGTAAAGTTGCCCTTGTGCTGGAAGAAGGACAGCAGCCGACCGAGCATGTCCTGGTTTCGGTGTTTAACAGCGGCATCGGTATTCTCCCGGAAGAACTCCCGCTGATTTTTGATCGCTATCGGGATCTCGTCTCCGAGAATTCAAACAAAGAAAAATTGTCCGGGCTTGGACTCGTTATTTCGCAGCGTATTATTGAAGCACATAACGGAAAAATTTGGGTCGAATCGGAAGTCGGCAGAGGTGCGACATTCTATTTCGCACTGCCCATCCGATAAACGCTTTTTCATTCCACATACTTTATGAAAACTGAAACCATTTCCATCCTTGCAGTCGATGACGAGGAATCATTCCTTCAAGTCATTCAAGTAATGCTCACGCAGGAAGGATACAAAGTAGAAGTTGCGAAAGATGGCGTTCTTGCCATCAACGCTCTCCAGCAGCACATATTTGATCTCGTTCTACTGGATGTAAAACTTCCGCGCGTGGATGGCGTGGAGGTGTTGAAGTTTATCCGCGACCATTCCTTCGACACGCAAGTCATTATGTTGACAGGTGTGCACGATGTGAAAATTGCAGTCGAATGCATGCAGTTGGGTGCATACAGCTACATCACGAAACCCTATGCAGGAGACGAACTCCTTGCTGTTATCGAACACGCAATGGAGCGCAAGCGGCTTAGTCTCGAAAACAAAGTGTTGAAGTCAGAACTTGCACGCCATACATTCACCGGTAATATTGTCGGCGAAAGCAAACCCATGCTGGAATTGTTGAACATAGCGGCAAAAGTTGCGCCAACCGATTCTCCCGTTCTCATTCAAGGCGCAAGCGGCACAGGCAAAGAACTTGTCGCCAACTTCCTGCACAAAAATAGTTCGCGCAAGGATCAGCAGTTTGTTGCATTGAACTGTGCCTCTATTCCGGAGAACCTGCTTGAAAGCGAATTATTCGGTCATGAGAAGGGCGCGTTCACCGATGCGCACGCTATGAAGCAGGGCATTGTTGAAATCGCCAATGGCGGCACGCTCTTCCTCGATGAAATCGGCGAGATCAGCCTCATGATTCAACCGAAACTTTTACGCTTCCTGCAGACAGGCGAGTACAGGCGCGTAGGTGGCAATAAGAATTTTAAATCAGATGTACGGGTGATTTCTGCTACGAATAAAAATTTGCATGACGAAATCGGTGATGGACAATTCCGTGAAGATCTGCTCTATCGCATCAACGTCATTACACTCTCGGTGCCGTCGCTGCGGGAACGGCCTGAAGACATTCCCCTGCTCGTGGATTATTTTTTAAAGAATCGCGTGCGTCCGCGTGAACTGAAAATGATCGAGCCCAAGGCGCTCGAACTGCTCATGAAATATGATTGGCCCGGTAATGTGCGCGAATTAGAAAATGTCATCGAGCGCGCCAGCATTTTATGCAAAGAAAATATTATTTGCGTCGAAGACATCGCTCTCCCCATCGGCAGGCGCACAAGTCTCATCAAAGAAACTGCCACCACGGCGGGCAGTCCGCAAATCGGAAGCGCAATTTCAATCCACGAAATCGAAAAATTTCATATAGCAGGCGTACTGAAAACTGTCGGCTGGAACAAAAACACGGCAGCGCAAATTCTCTGCATCAGTCTCAAAACGCTTTACACAAAAATTCAACAATACAATTTAACGAAACCATAGCAGAGCGTTCGATCTGCTCTTTCGGTTTGCACAGTGGTTTCCAGAATTCTGGTAACACGACTATGCATATTTACTTCCTCCGACACGGCGACGCTTCTCCCAGTTCCCGCTATAGCGATGACGAACGCCCGCTCACCGATCTTGGAGTACGCCAAGCAACACTCATCGGTACACTTCTTCAACGGATGGATATTGTCATCCATGCAGCGCTCTCAAGTCCGCTCAAGCGCGCACAAGAAACTGCCTCTCTCGTCCTTTCAAACAGCAATAAGCTGCAAGTTGTTCTCAGCGAATTCTTGTTGAACGGATCTGATCCACAACAGCTCTTCGATCAGCTTGATGAACTCAGTGTATCATCAGTTCTTTTAGTCGGACACGAACCATATTTATCTGATATAATCTCATTGCTCCTCGGTGGAAATAGAAACGTGGAGATAGAAATGCGAAAATGCAGCCTCGCATTGGTGGATATATCAAACCCGATTCATCAAGGCACCGGAGTATTAAAGTTTCTTATACCTGTTGGAACAATAGCGTAATCGTTCAGACATATATCAAGGAAAGCACATGGAACTCAAAACAATTAAAATTGAAAAACCGGAAGCGATTAATTTTATCCTTGGACAATCGCACTTCATCAAAACGGTGGAAGACATCCACGAAGCTATCGTGCAGACAAATCCGCAGATGAAGTTCGGCCTCGGTTTTTGCGAATCATCCGGAATGGCACTTGTCCGCTGGACGGGCAATGACGATGTACTTATTGAGTTGGCTAAGAAGAATGCTCTGTCACTTTCCTGCGGACATTGCTTCATTTTATTTGTAGAGAATGGTTTTCCTATAAACGTTCTCAATGCCTTAAAAGCCCTTCCGGAAGTCTGCACTATTTACTGTGCGACCGCAAATCCGGTAGAAGTCATTATTGCAGAAACCGAGCAAGGCCGCGGTATTCTCGGTGTTATCGATGGCGATAAATCAAAAGGCGTAGAAACCGAGAATGACATCAAATGGCGAAAAGATTTTTTGCGAAAGATAGGATATAAATTATAATTACTCAGGAGAGGAATCGTGATAACGCGTGACACTCTCATTCGGCGAAATGGCTGGATCCGGCACAATGGACAATTCCTGCCATGTGATCAACATGGACATAAAAAGATATGCCATGAACTTAATCTCACCGAAGAGGAAGCTGAACGAAACGGATGGATCAAAATTGCGTGGGATGGAAATGGTCTTGAAGTGCGCGTCAATCCGGCATCAGAACCTACACAAGATCAATTCGACACACTTTGGGATTGGTGTCTGATCCATCAAGAAAAGTTCGGGCTGAATGCCAAAGAAACATTTGAGCGTTTCAAGAAATCATTGCTGTAAGCGGAGCGATGGTGATCGCTGTAATGGTAACATTAAAGACTCAATCTCCAAATATTATATGTCAAACAATAACAAAATCTCAAATGTGCAATGACCAAAACTGACTGCTCATTGTGTTGTGTTTTGTATTATTGTTTTTGTTTGTTTTATGAGATTTGTGGTTTGGAATTTTTAATGGTTACAATACGATATATCCAATAGTTATTCATTGTTTAATATACCACTTTCGTAACTATCGAAAGGCGGCACTATGAAATTAAAACCTCGCACTATTCGAGCACCACGGGGGACACGACTCACCTGCAAGGGCTGGATTCAGGAAGCCGCTTTACGGATGCTCATGAACAATCTCGATCCGGAAGTTGCCGAAAAGCCGCAAGAGTTGATCGTCTATGGCGGCACAGGAAAAGCCGCCCGCAACTGGCAATGTTTCGATGCTCTTGTTGAATGTCTGAAGAATTTAGAGAATGACGAAACATTGCTTGTCCAATCCGGCAAGCCAGTCGGCATCTTCAAGACGCATGAGAATGCACCGCGCGTCCTGATCAGTAATTCATTGCTTGTTCCAAAGTGGGCAACATGGGAAGAATTCCGGCGGCTGGAAGGACTTGGTCTGACGATGTACGGACAAATGACCGCGGGAAGCTGGATTTACATCGGCACGCAAGGAATTTTGCAGGGGACGTACGAAACATTTGCTGCCGCGGCAGTCAAACATTTCGGAAAAAATCTTGCCGGTAAATTCTTGCTCACCGCAGGACTTGGCGGTATGGGTGGAGCACAGCCGCTCGCTGCAACAATGAATGGAGCCGCTTGTCTTGTTGTTGAAGTCGATCTGCATCGTATCAAGCGCCGCCTTGAAACAGGGTATCTCGATACCATGACAAATAATCTCGATGATGCTCTTGCACAAGTTCGTGCGGCAAAAGAGAAGAAAATTCCTTTATCCGTAGGTTTGCTTGGGAATGCGGCGGAGATTATTCCAAAAATTGCAGCAGGAAAATTCTTGCCCGACATCGTCACCGATCAAACATCTGCGCATGATACATTGAACGGTTATGTGCCGGCAGGCATGCTTTATACAGAAGCGCTCAGACTTCGCAAAAAAGATCCACAAAAATACGTTGCCCTCGCTCAAGCCTCTATTATAGAGCACGTAAAAGGTTTGCTGAAATTGAAACAAAAAGGCGCTATTGTCTTCGATTATGGAAATAATATCCGCGGCGAAGCATTGGCAAATGGCGTAAAGAAGGCGTTTGATATCCCCGGTTTTGTTCCCGAATATATTCGTCCCCTCTTCTGCGATGGCAAGGGTCCATTCCGATGGGCAGCTCTTTCCGGCGATCCAGAGGACATCTATCGTACTGACCAAGCAGTGATGGAAACATTTCCGGAGAATAAACAGCTCTGCACCTGGATTAACAAAGCTCAAAAGGAGGTCGAGTTTCAAGGATTGCCGGCGCGCATTTGCTGGCTTGGGTACGGTGAGCGAGCGAAAATGGGAAAAATTTTCAACGATCTTGTTGCCAGTGGTGAAGTCAAAGCGCCTATCGTCATTGGCCGCGACCATCTCGACTGCGGCAGTGTTGCATCGCCAAATCGCGAAACGGAAAATATGCTCGATGGCAGCGACGCTATCGCGGATTGGCCAATCCTTAATGCACTACTGAATACAACAGGCGGTGCAAGCTGGGTAAGTGTTCATCACGGCGGCGGAGTCGGCATCGGTCTATCTCTCCATGCTGGGATGGTTGTTGTCGCCGATGGAACCAAAGAAGCAGAAGCAAGACTGCAAAGAGTATTGACATACGATCCCGGTATGGGCATTATTCGCCATGCTGATGCCCGGTATAAACGCGCTATCGACAACGCAAAGAAATGGTCAATAACAATTCCTCTTTTAAAATAATTCCAGAATGACAACGACATGCCTTCCTTCCTTTTGGACGAAGGCGTCCACGCCGAGCATCTGAACCTTAACGAGGAATAATTTTGAAATATATATCAATTCCAAGTTCGACCGACATATATTTTGTAACATCGCGAGTTACCAGATATCGCTCAGTGTTTTTATCAGAAGAATTATCTATGATCCCTCTTCAGTCGCTATCTTGGATACGAGAAAAAAAGACATGGCAAATTTTTGCTTTTTGTCTTATGCCTAATCATCTCCATCTCCTGATAAAAATCTTGAATAAAACGCCAATTGAAAAAGTCATGGGACAATTTCATTCCTTTTCCGGTCATAAAATTATTGATACGCTGAAAAAGAATCATGCCACCGCCTTGTTAAATTCTTTTATGGTCGAAGGAATGCGAAAAGGTGATCGAAAATATTTATTTTGGGAAGATTCACTTGCACGGTGTGTCGAAACAGAGCATGTTTTAGTGGAAACCCTTGAATACATTCATAATAATCCGGTCAATAAAAAATGGCACCTTGTGGATGATCGAAGTGATTACCAATTCTCATCAGCCTGTTACTATGACAATGAAAAAATTCCTATTATTCCTATTGATGATTACTGGGAATCATTCGGCGAGACGCCTTCATCCTAGTGAGAGAACTGTGTAAAAATATTCGTGAACTTCGTGGAGGAAATTATGCACGCATTCGGTCATATTGAAATTCCGACAACCAACATCGAGAAAGCGAAGAAATTCTTCGGCTCTGTCTTTGGATGGACATTTACGTATGTACCAGATATCGACTACACATTGCTTCATACGGGAAAACATCCCAACGGCGGATTCGAAATCGTCAAACGTCTTCCGAAAAAAGGACAGATCAATATTTATATCGAAACTGAAGACATCGATGCAACATTGAAAGCCATCCGTAAAGCTCGCGGCACAGTACTAAAGAAAAAAGCACCGGTAGGATCGATGGGTTGGCGGGCACAGTTTGAAACGCCTGAAGGCGTTGTGCTCTCGCTTTGGCAGCAAGCACTCAAGCCATAACATGACTTCGCCAATATCAAATACGTTTCAGATGGGATGGATCAATCGAGGCATGCTATATCGATTGAACTGGAAGCATTGATTCTTCACAATTATCTTTGTTATTTGCTTTCCACTATACATCGGGAAATCGTTCTATTTTTTTATGAATCTTCTTATTAAAAATATCAAGCAACTAGTTACTGTGAGCGCTCATGGCAGGCCGTTTAAATCCGGCAAAGAAATGAATGATCTCGGTGTCATTGAAAATGCAACGGTATTGATTGAAAACGGACGCTTCAAGTGGATCGGCCGAAGCGCAGAATTCACGCAAACAGTGGATGAAACTATTGATGTTATTGATGCTTCCGATTTGGTTGGACTTCCCGGATTCGTAGATTCACATACGCATTTATTGTTTGCCGGAACACGGGAAGACGAGTTTGCCATGCGCATTGAAGGGAAAACGTATCAGGAAATCGCACAAGCTGGAGGTGGAATTCTCAGTACTGTCCAGGCAACCAGAACGGCAACGAAAAAGGAATTGAAGAAACGCGCTCGTCAGCATTTGGATACCATACTAACAGAGGGAACGACAACCATAGAAATCAAATCCGGATACGGGCTGAACGAAAAAGATGAAATGAAAATACTGGAAGCAATCAACGACCTGACCGAGGAATGTTTGATGGACATCGTGCCGACATTTCTCGGAGCTCATGCCGTACCACCGGAGTTCAAGAACAATTCCGACGGTTATGTTGACCTCATCTGTGCACGGATGCTTCCCTACATCGCGCAACGCAAACTTACAAAATTCTGTGATGCTTTTTGCGACCAAGACTATTTTTCTGTTAAACAATGCCGGAGAATTTTTGAAACAGCAAAGCAGCTTGGTATGAAAATCAAAATTCATGCGGATCAACTGACGCAAATCGGTGCATCGAAACTCGCGGCAGAAATGGGTGCACTCTCTGCCGATCATCTTGAGCATATCGACGATGAAGGAATTGCTGCATTAAAAGAATCTGGAACCATCGCAACAGTTCTTCCCGGCGTTTCGTTCTTCCTGCACTGCAATTATCCGCCCGCACGGAAGATTATCGATGCCAGTATTCCGCTGGCGATCGCATCAAATTTCAATCCTGGTTCCTGTATGTCTTACTCTATGCCAATGATGATGACGATCGCCTGCACGCACATGTCGATGACGCCGGAAGAAGCCATTACTGCTTCGACGCTCAATGGAGCGGCTGCGCTTGGTCTATCAGAAAAACTTGGCAGTATCGAAGTCGGTAAACAAGCTGACATTGTGCTGTATGATATTCCAGGCTACAGGTATCTCGCCTACCATTTCGGCACGAACCACGTTGCCAAAGTTATCAAGCACGGAACGTATTTGGATTTTTAGCTCAGAGAGAACTCTATATGAAAAAACTCGTAGAATGCGTTCCGAATTTTAGCGAAGGACGGAATCAAGAAACAATCGATGCTATCTGCACAAGTGTTCGAAGTGTGCCCGGAATCCGTTTGCTCAATGTTGAGCCGGATAAAGATTACAACCGAACAGTAGTAACATTTATCGGTGCACCAGATGCTGTACTGGAAGCAGCGTTCCAGGCAACGAAAACTGCGGCTGAACATATCGATATGGCACAGCACAAAGGCGAACATCCACGCATCGGCGCTGCTGATGTCGTACCGTTCGTTCCGATCAGCGATATGACAATGAATGATTGTGTGCAGCTTGCGAACATGTACGGCAAACGTGTTGCATCCGAGTTGAACATTCCAATTTACTTATATGAATTTGCATCGCGTTCACCTTATAGAAAAAATCTTTCCGATATCCGCAAGGGCGAATACGAGGGTCTGCCGGAAAAATTGATAGACCCTGCATGGAAACCGGATTACGGTGAACCGGTCTTCAATTCAAAATCCGGTGTTACCGTCACCGGTGCGCGAAGTATTCTCATAGCATACAATATCAATCTCAATACAAAAGACGTTACGTTAGCACACGAAATAGCGTTGCGTATCCGTGAGAGTGGACGCGTGATGAAAGACAAGTACGATAATCAAGTAAAAAACGAAAAAGGAGAAACGATAAAAGTTCCTGGCACGCTGAAAGCTGTAAAAGCCCTAGGCGTCTTCCTGGAGCGATTCAGAATTGCACAAGTTTCCATTAATCTTGTGGATTTTGAAATTACTTCCATGCACGAAGCTTATGAAGAAGTGAAAAAACAGGCCCAAGCGCTCGGCATTAATGTCACGGGAAGCGAACTTGTTGGATTAACACCGCTCGCCGCAATGCTGAAAGCGGGTAAGTTTTATTCAGATAAAAAAACACTTTCCGAGCAAGAGTATATTACACTCGCTGTCGAGAAATTAGGATTAAACCAGTTTGAACCGTTCGATACGAAGAAAAAAATCATTGAATACCAGATTTAATATTTGTACGTCTTAGTGAATTTAATAGAAGTGTGACGTTAGCTCATAGGACTCGATATGCTTACATCTCTTTCTGTTACTAACTTTCTTGATGAACTTGCATCCAGCTCTCCTGCGCCCGGTGGTGGAAGCGTCTCTGCGCTCGCTGCATCACTTGGAACCGCACTCACGTCAATGGTATGCCGGCTCACCATCGGCAAAAAGAAATATGCTGATGTGCAGGGAGAAATGGAAGAAGTACTGAAGCAATCGGAAGAGCTTCGCGCTCAATTCAACGCAATGATCGACGAAGACACAGCAGCATTCAACAAGGTCATGGCGGCGTATGGATTACCAAAGGAAACAGAAGAACAGAAGGTGAAACGTACAGCAGAAATTCAAAAAGCAATGAAAACAGCGACGCTCGTTCCGTTACGACTCATGGAACTTTGCCTCAATGCGTTAGAACTTGTTAAGATCATAGTAGAGAAAGGAAATCAAAATTCTCTTTCTGACGCCGGAGTTGCTGCGCTAATACTGCATGCAGGAGGCGAGGGCGCTGCTTTGAATGTTAAGATTAATCTTGGTTCATTAAGTGATAGTAGCTTTGTCGCCCAGACAAAAACGAAGGTAGAACACTATCGCATTTCTCTAGAAACTTTTACTTCCGATATTCTTGCGAGCGTGAACAAACATTTGGTGTAACCTTTAGAAATCTGCGACAACATTTTATACAGGTAACTTGTGCTCTAGATAGATTTAATACACACAAGATACACCATGAAGGAAAGTTTTAAAATCCCAGATCATAAATCATAAAGAACAAACAAATTCTAATATTAAACTCCAAAACACAAAAATTTATTTTTCTTGGATCATTGAGTATTTGGATTTGATATTTGTTTGTTATTTGGCATTTGAAAATTGATTTTTTTAGATGTACTTACGTTGGCAGATTAATTTGATAGTTTCAACGCTTCTTTAAGGCAATCACCAAGAATATGAATTCCTTTTTCGATTTTGTCTTCAGGAGTGTGCGAGTATGCCAGCCTGAAATGACTATTATCCTTCCCTTCCGGGTCGAATGTCTTTCCAATGACAAAGACAGCTCCTTTTTCAATGCTTGCTTTGAGCACTGACATAATATCGATGTTCGGCGGTAATTTTATCCAAATGTAAAACCCGCCTTTTGGCTCCACCCATGAAATTTCATCGGGAAAATATTTGCGGATGGCATCAGCCATTGTATCTTTACGCCGCTTATAAATTACGCGCATTTTTTTAATGTAGAGATCCATCTTGCCGCTTTGTAGAAATTCATTCGCTAGTACCTGCGTAAAGTTAGGCGAACAGGCATCCATTGACTGCTTGCATAATTCGGCTTTCTGATAAATATCCTGCGGTACCAGCATCCAACCTAATCTAAAACCGGGTCCAAGTATTTTTGAAAAAGAACTTGTATAGCATATATCAAGTTCGTCTTCATACAACGCCTTCATTGGAACTACTCTTTTCCGAGCTTCTTCATCGAAATACAATTCGCCGTATGCATCATCTTCGATGAGCATGAGTTCATGCTCTTGAAGCAAAGGTACCAATTCCTTCTTTCGCTGTTCTGTATACAGTATGCCGGCAGGATTATGAAAGTTTGGCGTTAGATAAATAAATTTTGGGGGCTTCGATTTCGTTTCATGTAAAAAACTTTTCAAGGATGAGATATCGATCCCGTCGTCATCTAAATCTATTCCATGAAGATCTGCTTGATACGATTTGAACGCAGAAATCCCTCCGATAAAGCAAGGATTTTCAGTTACCACTACATCTTCCGGATCGATAAATACTTTTGCAAGAATATTAATCGCTTGCAAGGAACCGGTTGTAATCATCAACTTATTTGTTTCAACCGGCATTCCTTTCCTTTTCAAATACTCTTTAAGGGATTCGAGCAATGGAGGATAACCCGGTGTAGGACCGTATTGAAAAGCGGTCTGCTTGATATCGAGAGGCAGCGTATTATAAATCTCGTCGATTTCTTCGACAGGAAAAAGCTCGTTGCCCGGCATACCGCCGGCAAACGAAATAATATCCGGCCGGGTTGCAAGACTCATGAGATCTCTAATTTCGGAAGTGCGAAGAGAGGAAACTGAATTTGAAAAACGAATCATAAATTTATCCAATAATCTCTAATTGAAATTCCAATTATCAATACCCAAATTACAAACAAATGACAAACTCAAAATTCCAAATCAAGTTGATTTCTCGATGATCTTGCTAAGAATTTTTAATAATTCTGTCGATTCTTGAATCAATTGTTCTCTTGTTGATTTCAGAGAATCGTCGCACTCTAATCATTGTAGCCTATAACGACTTTCTTTTTCTTCCTTACGAGCAATTCGAGTATACATCACAAAATCTTTCTTTCCTAATGATTCATTTGCTTCAATATAATTTGCTCCCACCGATCCTGTTGATCGAATTAATTGTTTTGCGATTTCAATATTCGATAAATTCTTAGGCGCCTTACCGACCAGAGAAATGACATCTTTTGTATACTGAAGTGTTCGCTCCTCAAGATTGTATGGTTTCCTTGTTTGGATTTTATCCATTTGAAAATTGGTTGTGATTTCGGATTTATTATTTGATATATTTTTATTGGAGCTTGTTTGAGATTTGTATTATTATTTGGAATTTAGTATCTATACTTCATAAATATCGTTTGCTTTGAGCAATTCCAATTTATGCTTCTGTAAAACCATGATGGTCTGTTGAATTGCATCGGTGCGAATGATCACGGTTGCACGATCACCCATAGCGAATGCATACATATATTCTACGCTGATTCCTTCGGAAGATAGAATTTCCAATGTCCTATGTAAACCACCAGGGTTGTGCGGAACCACGACGGCGACAACTTCTGTGATATGTACAGAAATTCCCTTTGCTTTCAATGCTGCTTCCGCCGCTTCCGGCTTGCTTACGATCATCCTCAGGATGCCGAATTCAGAGGTATCGGCAATACTGAAAGCTGAAATATTAATTTGTGCTGAAGCTAACGTTTCGGTTACTTCAGTCAAACGACCTGACTTATTTTCGAGAAATACTGAAAGTTGTTTTATGATCATGGCATCCTACTTTATATTTCGTTTATCTATGACTCGTTTGGCTTTGCCTTCGCTGCGTTCAATGGTTTTTGGTTCAACGAGCTTTACAAGGGCACTGATACCTAACGTTGATTCAATGTTGTGCTGAATTTTCTTCTTAAGATCTTCCAGTTTTTTTATTTCATCAGAGAAGAATTGCCCCTCAACTTCAACCCATACTTCCAGAACATCAAGATTGTTGACCCTGTCAACAATCAGCAAGTAATGTGGTTTGGTTTCGCTCATTTCGAGCAGCACCGTTTCTATTTGAGACGGAAAAACATTTACTCCTCTGATGATCAGCATATCGTCGGAACGGCCGAGACATTTTTTCATCCGTATGATAGTGCGGCCACAGTCGCATTTTTCAGGATTCAGCACTGTAAGATCTCGTGTGCGATATCGGAGCAACGGCAACGCTTCTTTCGTAATACAGGTGAATACCAATTCTCCCATCTGACCAAAGGGAAGCACTTCGAGCGTTTGCGGATCGACAATCTCCGGAATAAAATGATCTTCAAAAATATGTAATCCTTTTTGGCATATGCATTCAGAAGCAACACCCGGTCCGATCACTTCGCTCAATCCATAAATATCAATCGCTTTTATTTTCAATTTGTCTTCAATTTCACGGCGCATTTCTTCTGTCCACGGTTCGGCTCCAAACACTCCAGCTTTAAGTTTTAGCGAATCCGGTGATAGACCTGCTTCAGCCATCGCCTCGGCTAAATGGAGAGCATAGGATGGTGTACAAGCGAGGATGGTAGAACCAAGATCTTGCATTAATTGCAGTTGGCGCTGCGTGTTGCCGCCGGAAACAGGAATAACGGTTGCACCAATCTTCTCCGCACCGTAATGAATACCTAATCCACCGGTGAACAAACCATAGCCATACGCGATATGCAGTACATCGTTCTTGCCGCCTCCGGCTGAAGTGAGCGTGCGGGCTACGACCTCAGACCAAATTTCAAGATCTTTGCGCGTATATCCCACAACTGTCGGCTTCCCTGTTGTGCCGCTCGATGCATGGACGCGCACGATTTCCGATGTCGGCACAGCAAATAAACCAAAGGGATAATTATCTCGCAAATCCTGCTTTGTAGTAAAAGGCAGGTTTTTTAATTGATCTACGTTTTTTATATCCCCTGGTTCGATTCCGCTTTTCTGAAACTTTTGGCGATAGAATGGCACATTATAGTAGAGTCTTTCTATCATTGTGGACAATCGTTCACCCTGCAGCTTGACGAGTCGTTCCCGATCCATGCATTCAATATATTCGTTCCAAATCATGTCTGATTCTTTTCTTTCGTATTATTTTCTTGAGATGATTTAATTAAAGACTTTTTTTCATAAGAATAAACATCTTTATAACAATGATGGTTCGGAATTCTTCCATACTGATTCTCACAAGATTTTTTTGCACTTTGTGGGTGCGGTGCAACAACTAAAGAGAAAAAATTTAGAAAGAGTACGGCTGAGAGTCGTTATTCACGGCGCGGTGCAGGGCGTAGGATTTCGACCATTCGTCTATCGACTAGCGACAGAGATGAAACTGCCTGGCTGGGTATCGAACTCTGGCCAAGGTGTCTTTATTGAAGTCGAGAGTGCAAAAGATACACTCAATCAGTTTCTGTTTCGTCTGCAGAAAGAAATACCCCCGCGGGCATGTATCCAAAGTTTAGAGTTTTTGTTTCTTGACGCAACCGGCTTCACATTGTTCGAGATTCGTAAAAGCGATTCTGCTGGAATAAAGACTGTGCTGGTTCTTCCCGATATTTCAACCTGTCCTGATTGTTTGAAAGACATCTTCGACACATCAAATCGCCGCTACCTTTATCCTTTTACTAATTGCACAAACTGCGGATCGCGCTTCTCTATTATAGAAGCATTACCGTACGATCGACCGAATTCATCAATGAAGAAATTTGAGATGTGTCCGGATTGTAAAGCAGAGTACGAAAACCCGTTCGACCGTAGATTTCATGCTCAGCCAAACGCATGCCCCCTCTGCGGACCAAAATTAGAATTGTGGAATGATAAAGGAAATGTCATTGCTGAAAGACACAACGCACTTCTTCAAGCAGTGGAAATTCTTCGAACCGGTAAAATTGTCGCCGTTAAAGGGATTGGCGGGTTTCATTTGATGGTTGATGCACGCAACGACGAAGCAGTGCGTCGTCTTCGCACAAGGAAGCATCGGGAAGAGAAACCGCTAGCTCTCATGTTCCCTTTATTAGAAGCAATAAAATTGGAGTGCGAAGTTAACGAATTTGAGGAACGGCTTCTGCTTTCGCCAGAATCACCTATAGTTCTCTTAAAACGTTTAACGGTCCGCAATCCGCAATCCTTCATTGCCAGTTCTGTCGCTCCTTCCAATCCCTATCTCGGCGTGATGCTGCCGTACACGCCGTTGCATCACATCTTATTGAAAGAACTTGGTTTTCCTGTTGTCGCAACAAGCGGCAATTTATCGGACGAACCGATTTGTACTGATGAGAACGAAGCTCTTCATCGACTCAATGGAATTACAGACATGTTTCTTGTTCACAACCGACCGATTGTGCGGCATGTGGATGATTCCATTGTACGTGTTATAATGGGACGCGAGTTGGTACTTCGCCGCGCACGCGGTTATGCACCCTTACCCATTTCTGTAGGGACACGCCATGGCGTGTCCCTACTGGCAGTCGGTGCACATCTCAAGAATACAATTGCGCTGACATCGGACGACAATGTGTTTATCAGTCAGCATATTGGCGATTTGGAAACGATGGAATCGTTAGATGCTTTTCATCGGGTCATCACAGATTTCCAAATGCTCTACGAAACAAAACCTGCACAGGTTGTTTGCGACCTTCATCCCGATTATCTTTCATCGAAGTTTGCTCGAAGCACTGGCATTCCATTCATAGAAATCCAGCATCATTACGCACATATCGCTTCTTGTATGGCGGAGAATCAACTGGAAGGCAAATTGCTCGGCGTATCGTGGGATGGAACAGGGTATGGCCTCGACGGAACTATCTGGGGTGGCGAATTTTTATTAACAACGGAAACATCATTCGAGCATATTGCCACCTTCCGTTCCTTCCGATTGCCAGGTGGAGAAAAAGCTATTAAAGAACCACGGCGCATTGCTCTCGGTATTTTGTACGAGATATTTGGCGATAATATTTTTCACGATAACGATTTGATTTCCGTGCAAGCATTCACACCAGCGGAACTTGATGTGCTTAAACAAATGTTTGTAAAGAACATCAATATGCCTGTTACCACGAGCGCAGGCAGACTTTTTGATGCTGTCGCATCGCTTATTGGACTAAGACAGATCGTGAATTACGAAGGCCAAGCGGCAATGGAATTAGAATTTTTGATACAAAGCGTGGAAAGCGAAGAATGTTATCCCTTTGGAATTGATGAAGCGCTAAAATTAAGGATAGTTGACTGGCGATCAGTTTTTGAGGGAATTCTTACTGATATAAAAAATCACATCAGCCCATCAACCATTGCTGCAAAATTTCATAACACACTTGTTGAAATAATCGTGGCAGTGGCAATGAAGATCAAGCACAACCGCGTGGTGCTTTCCGGTGGATGCTTTCAGAACAAATATCTGACGGAGCACACTGTGAAACGGTTACGTGAAGAAGGATTTCGTCCGTACTGGCATCAGCGGGTACCGCCAAACGACGGGGGAATTGCTTTGGGGCAAGCATATGCCGCTCTCCGTTTGCAAAACGCAAATAGAGCTTGATTATGGATTCAGGAATTTGAACATTGACTCAGAAAAGGAAAATACAATGTGTCTAGCAATTCCCGGTAAAGTCTTAGAAATCGATAATGCCGTTTCGCCAATCATGGGCAAAGTAAGTTTCGGCGGTATTAAAAAAGAAATCTGTCTCGAACTTGTTCCGGAAGTGAAAATCGGCAATTACGTTATTGTTCACGTCGGCTTCGCCATCAGCATGATGGATGAAGCGGAAGCGCAGGAAACGCTTAAGCTGATAGAGCAAATGGGAGAGTTGGGAGAAAAATCAGAAGCCAGAAGCAAGAAGTCTGACGCACGAAGTAAGACATAATAAGTAAAAAGCGGATAGAAAAAATGATTCAATCCTATCGCGATTTGAAAGTATACCATGCCGCCTATGATCTTATAATGCAATTATTTTGGTTAACGAAACGTTTTCCAAAAGAAGAATTGTATTCTCTCACAGATCAAATGCGAAGATCATCGCGCTCGGTTGCTTCAAACATTGTTGAAGGATGGGCAAAACGATATTATGAGAATGTTTTTGAACGTCATTTAGTTGATGCAATTGGATCAAACGAAGAAACAAAAGTGTGGATATTATTTGCTTTCGATTGCAAGTATATTACTGAAGAGGACAACAAGACACTGCTTCAGAAATGCGATGATGTTGGCAAAATGCTCCATGGTCTCATCGAAAACTGGAAAACATATGAATAAATATATTTCGTCATCTTGCTTCTTGCATCCTGTTTCTATTCTCTTGCTTACGGATGACCATGCGCTACGTTGATGAATATCGGAATGCTGCTTCAGCGGAAAAGCTGATGAAGGAAATCCACAGAGTTGTTACTCACGCTTGGACAATCATGGAAATCTGCGGCGGACAGACACATACGATTGTTAAATCCGGGATTGATGATCTGCTTCCTTCCAGCCTTACGCTCGTGCACGGACCCGGATGTCCGGTGTGCGTCACTCCACTTGAACTCATCGACAAAGCAGTCGCCATTGCATCACGATCGGACGTCATCTTCACCTCATTCGGTGATATGCTTCGAGTGCCGGGCTCAGAAAAAGATTTGCTCACAGTGAAAGCTCAAAGCGGCGATGTCCGTATTGTCTATTCTCCACTTGACGCGTTGAAACTTGCCCAGCAAAATCCTGGTAAAAAAATTGTATTCTTTGCCGTAGGATTCGAGACGACCGCTCCTGCAAACGCAATGTCCGTTTGGCAGGCAAAAAAACTTGGTCTGAAGAATTTTTTCATTCTTTGTTCGCATGTGCTTGTGCCGCCTGCGATGGAAGCAATTCTATCGTCACCACTCAATCGTGTTCAGGGATTTCTCGCGGCTGGACACGTCTGCACTGTGATGGGATATGAAGAATATATTCCACTCGCATCCAAGTATCGCGTTCCGATTGTCATAACAGGCTTTGAACCGGTCGACATTCTTCAAGGAATTTTGATGACGGTGAAACAGCTTGAAGAAGGACGTGCAGAAGTTGAGAACCAATACGCACGGGCGGTTCGACAGGAAGGCAATCGTTCAGCGCAAGCATTAATGAGTAAAGTATTTGAGGTCGGAGATAGAGCTTGGCGCGGTATCGGAATAATTCCAAAGAGCGGTTATCGATTACGTGATGAGTTTGCAGCGTTTGACGCCGAGAACGTGTTTGATGTTTCAACCATCCATACGCAAGAATCGTCGTTGTGCATTGCAGGTCAAGTAATGCAAGGATTAAAAAAACCATACGATTGTCCGGCATTTGGAATTCAGTGTACACCAGAACATCCGCTTGGCGCTCCCATGGTTTCCTCCGAGGGCGCATGCGCAGCGTATTTTCATTATGGAAAAATGAATCGTTGAAAAACGATATATTGGATTGTATGAAAGATAATTCTGAGCGTTAAAAAGGATACGGCATATGAAAAAAAGTCCTCTACCCAGACGGACAATCCCCTGGTTCCTCATCACCATTTTCCTGTCTTTGGCAGCCGGCATTTTCATCACAGGATTTTTTTTCTATCAAGATCAACAAGAACGCATCAAAATTGCGGCACAGAATGATCTTGCTGCTTTCGCAGATTTGAAAGCAGGACAAATTGCACAGTGGCGACAAGAACGCATTATCGATGCCGAGCTTACCTGCAACAATGCGGCGATCGCTCGTCAAGTTGAGATATATTTCAAGACCCCAGAGAAAACAAGTCCCAAACAAGATCTCTTCAAATTTATGAAATCCTTCCAGGACCATGCGGGGTACAGGTCTATTCTTCTGCTTGATGCAAAAAGAAATGTTCGTTTGTCAGTATCCAATCATGATGATTCTGTTTGTTCATATGGACACACAATTTTTAAAGAAGTACTCCTTTATCGGCAAATTACTTTTTCTGATTTACACTGTTCGAAAAGTGTTCCATACGTGCACATCGATTTGATTGTTCCCATTTTCTCTCCGGATCGGAGCGATAGCACGATCATCGGTACGCTACTCCTACGTATTGATCCGCAGGTAGTTCTCTTTCCGCTCATCAAAACATGGCCAACACCAAGCCGTACATCCGAGACACTGCTGCTCGAGCAAGTTGGGGACAGCGTCGTCTATTTAAATGAGCTTCGTCACCGGAAAAATACGACGCTGACATTGCGCATGCCAATTTCTAACGAACAACTTCCCGCATCGATGGCAGCACGCGGAATTGAAAGAAATGTAGAAGGAAAAGATTATCGCAGTGTTCCTGTCCTTGCAGCAATTAGAAAAATTCAAAATACTCCATGGTTTATGATAGCTAAAGTTGATCAGGAAGAAATTTATGCACCTCTTCGTTCACAAACATGGATCGCGGTTATTGGGATGTTTCTCTTCCTCCTTGCAGCCGGCGGCATTATCGTGTCCTGGTGGCGGCATCAACAGGCAAAATTCTATCGCGATAAATATTTAGCCGAAGTGGAGCGCCAAGCCCTTATGAAGCACTTCGATTATATCATTAAGTATGCGAATGACTGTATATTATTAATCAATATGGATGGCCGGATCAAAGAAGTGAACGACCAGGCATGCAAGGTATATGGTTACACACGAGAAGAATTTGCACAATTACGTATTCACGATCTCCGTTCAGAGAGAACTCGCCTTTCCGTTGATAAGCAAATGAACCAAGTTGCAGAGCGAGGCGGATTAGTGTTTGAAACAGAGCACCGGCGGAAAGATGGCACAGTGTTTCCTGTCGAAGTTAGTTCACGGTTCATTAAGATTGACGAAACGAGGTTTTACCAAAGCATCATACGCGATATTACTGAGCGCAAGCGCGCAGAAGAAAAATTACGATCATTAGCTTCGCGTAATGATGCAATCCTTTCGTCCGTTCCTGATATTATTATGGAAGTAGACAACAATAAAGTCTATACGTGGGCAAACCGTGCGGGTATAGAATTCTTTGGAGAAGATGTCCTTGGTAAAGAAGCAGCGTTTTATTTCGAAGGTGAACAAGAGACCTATCAAAAAGTTCAACCTATTTTTATCGGCGATGAAAACGTTATCTATGTTGAAAGCTGGCAGCGGCGTAAGGACGGTGAAAAACGTTTGTTGGCTTGGTGGTGCCGTGTGTTGAAAGACGAAAATGGAAATGTGTCAGGGGCGTTATCGACAGCACGCGATATCACCGATCGCAATCGCGCAGAAGAAGTCTTAAAAGAAAGTGAAGAGCGGTACAGGCAATTATTTGAACTCTCGCCCGATACGATTTTTATCCAAAGCGAAGGCAACATTGCATTCATCAATGAGGCAGGTGTTCATTTGTTTGGGGCAACAAGCAAGGAAGAACTCATTGGACGACGAGTCATACATCTCATGCATCCTGAGTATCGTGAAATTGTTGCGGAGAGAATAAAACACCTGAAAGAGTTGAAATCACCTGTACCGATGATTGAAGAGAAGTATTTACGTTTGGATGGTTCTTCAGTTGATGTCGAAGTAGTTGCAAGTCCTTTTCTGTTTAAAGGGAAACCAGCGGCGCAAGTTGTTGTACGAGATATCACTCAACGAAAGCTGGTAGAACAAACCTTGCGAGAAAGTGAAGATCGATTCCGAAGAATATTCGAGGAAAGTCCGCTGGGAATGGCAACTTCTAATTTAGATTTCAAATTTATTGAAGCCAATGCAACTTTTTGCAGAATGATGGGTTATGAAGAAAACGAATTGACCTCCCTCACCTTCAAAGATATTACACATCCAGAACATATCACGGGTGATATAGAATCGATTAAAAGACTTTTTGCTGGAGAAATACCTCTATACCATACTGAGAAGCGCTACGTACGAAAAGATAAAAGAGTTGTCTGGGGGGCGGCAACTATTACAATTGTCCGCGATATGAATAAAAGATTTTTATACTTTCTCGCTATGATCGAGGATATCACCGAACGCAAGCTTGGAGAAGAATCGTTACTTGAAAGCGAAGAAAAATATCGGACACTTTTTGAAAACTCTCTTGAAGGAATCGGTCTTTCCAAAGGAAATAAGGTAATCCATGCCAACAAAGCATTGCTTGAAATCTTTGGCTATGATGATTTAGACAAATTCCTTGCCAAACCATTACTAGAACATATTGCTCCTGAATCGCAAAATATAATCCAGGATATGCTCGAAAAAGTTAAAAAAGGAGAACCAACTGAAAAGAGGTTTACTTATAAAATAATTCGTAAAAATGGCGAAAAGAGAGACTTAGAAATCGCTACAGATCATGTAAGGATTGGAATTGAGGTTTATACACAAAGCACGTTCCGTGATATCACCGAACGCAAACGCACTGAAGAAGCACTTCGCGAAAACGAAGAAAAGTATCGTCGATTGTTTGATATGGAATCTGATGCTCTCTTCCTGATCGATGACGAAACGGGTCAGATCATTGAAGCTAATGCAGCCGCCTCCACTCTGTACGGATACCAGCACCAGGAATTGCTACAGATGCGTAATGTGGATCTATCGGCAGAACCAGATGAGACAAGCCGTGCAGGCAAAAATCCTACTGAAACTCGTATTCCGATCCGCTACCATCGAAAAAAAGATGGGTCAGTATTCCCGATAGAGATCACGGCTACCCGACTCAGCTGGCGAGGTCGTCCAGCCCATATGCCCGCTATTCGGGATATCACAGAACGGATTCGGTCAGAAGAGGCGCTACGAGAAAGCGAAGAACGATATCGGGAATTGTATACGAATGCTAATATTGGAATCTATCGTACGACACCAAATGGAGACATTCTTCTTGCCAATCCACAGCTTCTTAACATGCTCGGGTTTTCCTCGATCGAAGCGCTCAAGGCCCGTAATCTAGAACAATCAGGATTTGAACCATCTTATCCAAGAACTGATTTCAAGCGAAAAATGGAACAGGAAGGAGAGGTAAAGGGTCTTGAATCAGCTTGGCGGCGAAGAGATGGTTCAACTATTTTTGTCCGTGAAAATGCGAAAGCGATCCACGATCCGGATAACTCCATACTCTATTACGATGGGATAGCAGAAGACATTACAGAACATAAACATGCTGAAGAAAGTCTAAGAAAGAGTGAAGAGCTTTTCAAAATGCTCGTAGAATCTTCTCCAGTTGCGATCGCCGTGTTCTCCGGCGCAACAAAAGACATCGAGTACGTCAGCCATCGATTTACTCAATTGTTCGGGTACGAACAACAGGACATCCCTTCCCTGGATTCTTGGTGGTCATTTGCATACCCTATCGACGAATATCGGAATCAAATAGAATCTATCTGGAACAATTCTGTAGAACAAGCACAACTCGAGGCTAATGACACCGAACCCCTGGAATCTGTAATTACGTGCAAGGATGGTTCCAGTAAGTATATCGAATCTACATTCTCATCGATGGGGGAACTCACGCTCGTCTTCTTTTCCGATCTCACTCAACACCGGATGGCAGAAGAGGCGCTTCGCCAAACGCACGCCTTTAACGATCTGCTCATCCAGACAATGCCATTCGGGATGAACATTGTTGATGAAGAAGGAAATATCCTTTTTGTCAGTAAAGCTATGAAGGAAATGCTTACAGTCGATGTTGTAGATATGTGTTGCTGGAAAGTGTACAAAGACAACGAACAGCAATGCCAAGACTGTCCATTGAAGAGAGGAATCTCATTTGGCAAACCAGATGTTATTGAAACAATGGGTATCTTAGGCGGTAAAACTTTCCAGATCAGTCATGTGGGTATGATGTACGAAGGACGCAAGGCGATGCTGGAGGTTTTCCAAGACATTACCGAACAAAAGAAGCTTCAGCAAGAGTTAGTGCAATCTCAAAAGATGCTTAGCATTGGTACACTCGCAGGCGGAATTGCACATGATTTCAACAATATTCTTGGGATTATTCTCGGGTATACTTCCATTCTTCCCTCGATGAAAAGTGATCCACAGAAATTTTCCGACGGAGTGAATGCGATCAAACAAGCAGTCGATCGAGGCGCAGGATTGGTCAAGCAAATTCTTACTTTTGCCCGCAAGACTGACGTTGCATTCGGACCATTAGATGTTCCCGATCTTACGCGAGAACTTGTATCGATGCTGCAACAGACATTTTCAAAAACCATCACCTTCAACACAGAAATAGAAATACAGCTTCCCCTCATTAATGCCGATCATACACAAATTCATCAGATATTACTCAATCTCTGCGTCAATGCACGGGACGCTATGCCCAACGGCGGTGTCATTTCAATTAAAGCGTATATGGCACTAGGTATTAATTTGCGGGAACGCTTCCCAACGGCAAATGAGCATCGTTACATCTGCATAACTGTATCCGATACCGGAACAGGGATGGATGAAACGACTCGCAATAGAATTTTCGATCCGTTCTTCACAACAAAAGAAAAAGGGAAAGGAACAGGATTGGGACTTTCTGTAGTGTACGGTGTTGTTCAAGCTCACCACGGTTTCGTGGACGTGGAAAGCGCGGTCGGAAGCGGAACGAGTTTCCAGCTATACTTCCCTGTTCCAAAGGAAAGCATTTCTACTCTTGAAACAGCTAAAGCAGAAAAACAAGTTCACGGCGGAAACGAGACTATTCTTGTTGTGGAAGATGAAGACTTACTGCTCGATATGGTACAGATTCTTCTTGAAACGCACGGTTATACTGTGCTAACGGCTAAAGACGGTATGGAAGCGGTGAATGTATACAACCAGCATGCACACGAGATTGCACTCGTTATGAGTGACATGGGTTTGCCAAAATTGTCGGGCGATGGTGAATTTAAAAAACTCAAAGAAATAAACCCTGCAGTGAAAATGATATTAGCCAGCGGATTTTTTGAACCAGATATAAAAGCAAAATTGGAAGATGCCGGCGTACGGGGATTTTTACCAAAGCCATACATCATTGAAGATGTGCTCGCAAAAATCAGGGAAGCGTTAGATTAAAGGAATCCGAAAAGAATAAAACCGATGAATGAAAAAACTATGGAAATGAACAATGGCTTCTCTTGCCCGCTGCCAATGATGGAATACAAGCATGTTTTGCTGGCACACGGCGGGGGCGGAAAACTCTCGCACCAGTTGATCAAAAATATGTTTGCATCGCAATTTAAAAATGAACTGCTTGAACCGTTGCACGATGGTGCTATCTTCTCAATTGGTACCACACGGTTCGCATTTTCTACCGATTCGTACGTCATCAATCCAATTTTCTTCCCAGGTGGAAATATTGGCACACTCGCCGTAAACGGAACCGTGAATGATCTTTCCATGTGCGGTGCACGCCCGCTTTATCTTTCTGCCGCATTTATTATTGAAGAAGGATTATCCATGGAAGAATTATGGCGCGTTGTACGTTCTATGGAAACTGCGGCAAAAGCAGCGGGGGTTCAACTGGTTACCGGTGACACGAAAGTGGTTGATCGCGGAAAAGGCGACAAAATTTTCGTCAATACATCGGGCATTGGTATTCTTCCGGATGGAGTTACCATCAGTCCGCGGCATGCAAAACCAGGAGATAAGATTATTTTAAGCGGTACAATTGCTGATCATGGAATCGCCATCATGTCTGTACGGGAAGGATTGGAGTTTGAAACTCAGATTGAAAGCGACTGTGCACCGCTCAATGAATTAGTAGAGACGATGTTTGCGGCAAGCCAGGAAATTCACGTTCTTCGCGACCCGACGCGCGGCGGTGTTGCATCTGTTCTCAACGAAATTGCCGAGAGTGCTGCTATCGGAATTTCTATTTTTGAAGATCGCATACCTGTCTCTGAAGAAGTACTGGGTGCTTGCGAAATCCTTGGCTTCGATCCACTCTATGTAGCAAATGAAGGCAAACTCCTTGCATTCGTTGCTCCGTCGGCAGGAGATAAAGTGCTTGGAGCAATGCGCACGCATCCGTTAGGAAAAAATGCTGTTATTATCGGCGAGGTTGTTGCAGATCATTCCGGTACTGTGATTATGAAAACACGCATCGGGGGTTCGCGTGTGGTGGACATGCTCTCCGGCGAACAACTGCCAAGAATATGCTGATGATTATACTGATTTTCGCGATTTGGATTGATTGCGGATTTCACTGATTGTTAAACCAAAAGAGCTTCGAAATCAAGCAAAAGATATTTACAAAACAGTAAAAAATATTCGCTCAAGCACTACCTATCAGTGTAATCTGTCCGTCTCGATTCATCGAGACGGGCAATCCGTGTTGAATCAGTGAAAAACAGAGTAATCCCGATACTTCACTTTCCCATTTTCTTCACGATCTCAGGCACAGCGCTTTTGGGGAGCATCACTCCGAGCATCTTCAACTTCACAAAATCTTCATGAAAAAAGTAATAACCAGAATGTGAGTTGTTGCGCGAGCCAGCACCCGAATCTTTTACGAGATACCAATCTGTTCCATCTTTCTGTGTATAACCGACGATGTGAATACCATGGTCATCCTCGGTTGTAGCATTTTTAAATCTAAAAATACGTGCATTTTCATCAATGTATTGCGATGGAATATCAAATGTTGGTATAACAGCAATGCCCGCATGCCCTTCGATCCCCGGTTCCGAGACATCGCCGCCGATGACTTCAGTATAACCTGTGCGAACCGCATTCTTCACTGCTGCCATAAAATCGCTCAAAGGAACGTTGAAGTAATCCTTGCTATGCCACCAATTATCCGGTACGTCAAATTCCACAGATGTGTAATACGGGCGGTCGGCAAAAGATACAAGTTCCACATATTCGTCCAGGTTCAATTTGACAACCTTTTCAAAATATTCCTTCGGTGTCATTTCCTTGTTACCGACAAGAATTTTTTCCGGCGGCGCACCGATGTAATGATTAAGAATGGATTTGACGTTATGTTCCACCGCATCCTCATCCCAACTGTTTGAAGTTTTAAGAGATTTAAGATATGTCTCCAATTCCGCAAACATTTTGGAATGATCGTGAAAGGGCTGACCGTTGAGCAATCCGGTGTACGCATCTGCAGGAACAATACCATGATTCTTCCATATACGTTTTACAGCGTCCGACTCCGATCCTTCACCGAACTCCTGATCGCCGCGCGCCCGAACATACCCACGCGCCTTTTCAACGTATTCCCAATACACAGTGTAAAGTTCAGAGAGTTTGATCTCGCGTTTGCTCAACCGGAATATTTCAGATTCGAAAAATGATGTTGTGGAAAAACACCAGCACATTCCGGAGACTGCCTGTGAGACCGGCTTGTTATGCCAATACGTTGTGAATTCATCTAAGGATTTCGGTGGATTGAATTGAGTAAAATCAACCCGCAGTTTTTTATTCGCAGTTGAATCCTTCTTATAGAATTTATCAAGTGTCGTTTTGACGGAATCCCAAAATTCATTCTTTGATTCTATGAACACTGCTTTATCGCGTCGCTCGATTTGCGCATACAAAACGTTTGAGCTGAATTCAAAGATTATGAACAAATAGATCAATTTTTTCAAGCAAATTCCCTTTCTGATATTGTTCAAAATAAATATGGAATAAACATCTTTGTTCTCTTCATGTATGCGTGATACTCTTCGCCAAATTTGATCAGCATCTCTTTCTCCTCCTGTTTGGCAGTTGCAATCAATGCAAAAAAGTTGAACAAAACAAGAGCAGTCGTTTCAATCGTGATCTGTTTAAAGAATATTCCAAATCCTAATAATACAAGCGAGGCGTATAATGGATGGCGGATGAATTTATAGAGCCCAACAACGACGAGCTTCGAGGTATTTTCGAAGTCGCCTTTTGGTTTGCCGATAACCCGGAGAAGGTAGAAACCCGTAGCGGCGTAGACAATCGAAACGAAGAGTAGTATCCATGAAATGAGTTGATTCCACAGCAGCGTGTGCTTAAACCATACGGGTACATTGAGGAGCACGAGTAAGAGAATGCACTCGAAGGAAAAGAATCGTGGAATACCATGAGGACGCTTGGCTTTAATGGAGAATCGCCAAGTGAAGACGAGAGCGCCACATGTTCCAAGAATAAAAATCAATATCGATGTAACTTCCAGAGGACACTCCATACAATGAAACTGATCGATCTATATTTTTTATCTCTTTAAGATATCTATGAGATTGCCATCCTTATCACGGAGGTGAACAACGAGGGGCATTTCACCAGGTAACGAATGCGTCGCACAGGCATTGCATGGATCGTATGCGCGGAATGCCATTTCAATCATATTGAGAAGACCGTCATTTACTTTTCCGCCATGAATGAGGCCTTTCGCTGCTTTATCAACACCCATTGCAATACGTGCGCCGTTATGTGCGGTAGCAACAATGAGGTTCACTTTTGTGATCAATCCACGTTCGTCCGTTTCATAATGATGGATGAGTGTACCGCGCGGTGCTTCGACAATACCAATGCCGACAGTCGGTGTTTTTGTCGGAATCGTACGAATGTCTTTGCTGGTGATTTCAATATCATTCACGAGTTCAACGCATCGTTCTGCAGCCTGCAGCATCTCCACAACACGTGCCCAATGATTAGCAAGTGTCATGTGCACCGGCTTTCCACCTAAAGTCTTATAGAGTTCATCGCACGCTTTCTGCGCCTCAGCGGTCGCCATACCATCGGCAACATTGAGACGCGCAAGCGGCGCAACAGAATAGACACCACTTTCAATTCCGTCCACAAATCCTTTCCATCCGACCATTTTGAGGTAAGGGAATTTTACATAGCTCCAAGGTTCAACCTGTTCTGCGATGTGATCAAGATATTGCTGGGGCGCAAACTTGATGAATTCGTTTCCGCTTGGATCGACTACCCTCACCTTACCATCATAGAAATTGAGCTTGTTGTTCTCATCCACTAAACCCATATAGTATGTTTTATGAGTGTAGGTCTCGGAAGTAATCATCTTGACATAGGTATCATTCTTTAACACAATATCTTTGAATACCTGCAATGTGAATTTGGCAAACTCTAATCCATCATTAGCCACTTCTTTAAACTTCGGTAAATCTTCTAGAGCTATTCCTTTTGAGACTCCGCCCGGTAATCCGAAAACCGGATGGATTACTTTACCACCGAGGTAACTTATCAATTCACGCAATCGGCGCCGCATAGAAATTACTTTCTTGCCAACATCCACACCCACTTTGCCTATCACACCGACTACATTACGCAATTCTTTCGGTGCATCCGGGCCAACGATGAAATCAGGGCCGCCAAGAATATACACATGAAGCGCGTGGTCTTCGAGCATAAAGAGATTATAAATCAACTCACGAATTTTCTTTGCTGCAGGTGGTGGATCTACTTTATAGAGGTCATCCAACGCTTTCGTACCAGCCATATGATGTGCTGTTGGGCATACACCACAGATGCGGCTGGTAATTTGCGGCATATCTTCGGCAGGACGTCCCTTGGAGAAAATCTCGAAGCCGCGCAATTCTGGGATTTGATAATATGCCTTCGTCACTTCACCTTTATCATCAAGAAAGATATCGATCTTTCCATGACCTTCAAGACGAGTGATAGGATCAATCGTTATTCGTCGAGTTGTAGTTGTTGCTTCCATTATTGTTCCTCGTGTTAATCTGCCTTGAAATCGTCAAAGCTTATTTTTTATTTCGGCAATTTACCCATAACTTTTTTCCCCCAGCGATGCAGGCGATGGAAAGAAGCTACCGGTTCAGTAAACATCATAATGCATTCACCATAGACAACACGAATATTATGATCTTTACAAAATTGTATTGCTTGCGGCGATTCCGTTTGCTGCTGCAGCCAGACATGCTCAATACCTGCCTCAAGAATTTCCGGTAATACCTTCATCGTTTTTTCTGGTGGAAGCATTATTACAACACCATCGACCTTTTCAGGCAACGATTTGATGTTTGGATAACATCGATCACCCTCAATCTTATCTGCATTCGGATTAACAGGATATACCGTAAATCCGTGTGTTTTCAAAAAACGGTATGCAACGTTTGCTAATTGCTTGGTATCTCGCGAGACACCGATAAGAGCGAGCTTTTTCTGTGATAAAAAATCATCTATGGATTTACGGGAAACCATAATTAAAAATTCTTTCTTCTCAATAGCGATACTGGTAAACCGTAACGATAAAATGTTCCGACAGGGTCCGGAATTGTTGCCAGTGTCTCATCAATTCCTTTTTCATCTTTCGCTTCTATCTGCGATGCAAGGGCAGAAAGAATTTTTGCTCCCTGATCTTTCACCCGCGAGGTCGGTCCAAAACAGCCGGTGCATGGCATATTGCCTGAGATGCAAACACCTTCACAACCGCCTCGTGTCGCAGGCCCCATACAAACAATGCCCTGCGCCAGCAAACAAGTATTGGGATCAATTTGTGTCCAGTGCGGACGTTTGAATTCCGTAAACTTTAGATCGCTTGGCTTTGTATCTTTTTTCGGGCATTCATCACAAAGTGCAATATCCGGTGCCAATATTGCGCCTTTCTCCGATAATTTTCCGGAAAGAAGTACTTCAAGGGCTTGCTTCAGCAATTTCGGCGTCGGCGGACATCCGGGTAAATAATAATCGACATCGATGACCTGATCAAGCGCACGTACAATATTAAAGAATGTTGGCAATGTAACGGAACTGCCGTTTGTTCCAAATTTCACTTCCGGACGTGTTTTCTCCTTGTTCACCGTTGAAGGTGATTCTTCATATACGTATTTGAGAATTTCTTCACGCTGAAATTGATTGGCGAGTCCTGGAATACCTCCCATATGCGCGCATGAACCATAGGCGATGATAAGCTTGCTTTTCTTCCGCATGAGCTTCGCCATCTCTTCCTGCTCCGATGTCCGTATAGCTCCATTGACCATCGAGACCAAGATCGAACCATCAGCCATCGCTTCAACATCTTTTTTCTTGAAATCCATAGCAACAGGCCACATCACAATATCCACTGCCGCAACTACATCCAGAATGTTTTCGGCGAGGTCAACAACTGATTCCTCGCAGCCGCCGCAGGAAGCACACCAGTAGAAAGCCACTTTCGGTTTATCAGGCATGGACTGCTTCCTCCTTTCCCTGAACTTCTTGTTCAAGTGTCTCCATTTCTTTATCCCATTCCGCAAATTTCTTCGGTAATCCGAGCGGGCCGAGTCTGCGCACTTGCTCTGTCATTTCATTGATGACTGTTTTGACACGCTCGCCTTCAGAAGCAGATATCCACTCAAGACGAAACCGTTTTTCTTCAATTCCCATATCTTTCAGCATTCGTTTGAGAAGCCGCATACGGCGAAGCGCCTTATAATTGCCTTCCATATAATGACAATCCCCGGGGTGACATCCGCCGATGAGAACACCATCCGCACCTTTGGAAAAAGCATCAAGAATGAATTGCGGATCAATGCGTCCGGAACACATCACGCGAATAATTCGAGCATTGGGTGCATATCGAAGACGCGAGACTCCAGCAAGGTCTGCCGCAGTGTATGTGCACCAGTTGCAGAAAAAAGCAACAATATGCGGTTCCCATCCGTTTGAATTTTCTTCTTGTTCTATTATTGTTGACATAGTATTTTCTTCTCCAGGTTCACATTCAACAGCATGCGCTCTGTTCCATTTTCAATAAGCCGTCAATCTCACTGAAGATCATTTCATCTTCAAACAAATTCTGTTTGATCGAGCCGGATGGACATGCCGCAACGCATGTGCCGCAACCTTTACAGAGTGCTTCATTGATGAATGCCTTTTGCTTTGCTTCGTCGCGAGAGATAGCATTGTATGGGCATATCGTGAGACACGTACGGCAGCCTGAACATTCTTCTTGCACAACAAAAGCTGTATTCGGCTCCAGTTCGATCTCACCGGTATCGATAAGCGTGAGCGCTTGGGCAGCAGCTGCACCTGCCTGTGCAACACTATCGGGAATGTCTTTCGGTCCCTGGCAAGCACCGGCGATAAAAATACCGTCTGTAAAAGTATCTACAGGTGCAAGTTTTGGATGACGTTCGAGGAAGAATCCTTCTGTTGAACAAGAAATATTGAACATCCGCCGCACATCTTGCGAATCTGCTTGGGGTTCCATTCCAACGGCAAGTACGACCATATCCACCGGTACGCGGCGCACAATGCCGATCATCGTGTCTTCTGCACGGATGATAAGCTTCCCTTCTTCCGACGGACGCACCGCCCAGTCGGACACTTCAGCTACACGTCCGCGAATAAAATGAACATTTTCATCGAGAAGTTTGTCGTAAAATTCTTCGTATGATTTTCCTGCCGCTCGAATGTCGATATAGAAATTGTAGACTTCTGCGTCGGTATGCTCTTTCAGCAGATGTGCAAGCTTCAGTGAATACATGCAGCAGGTACGGGAACACCAACGGTTCGTGTTCTTGTCCCGCGAGCCAACGCAATGAATGATGCCGACTGTTTTCGGATGGCGGCCATCACGAAGAATCAAATCACCGCCAGTAGGACCAGATGCATTGACAAGTCGTTCCACTTCCAGCGATGTATAGACATTTGGATATTTCCCATATCCATAGAATGGGATGCGTTTCGCATCAAACGTGTGATAGCCCGTCGCAAGAATAATAGTACCAACTTCAATTTCTTTAGTCTCTTCTTTCTGCTTAAAGTCTATCGCTTTCCGATCGCATGCTTCTATACAGGTCTTCTTGCATCGGCCGGATTTAAATTCAATGCAGGTTTCCCGATCGATCACCACAATTTGCGGAGTTGCCTGCGGGAATGGAATGTAGATCGGTTTCCGCTTACTCAATCCCACATTGAATTCGTCAGGCGTCTTGCCTTCTTTGTACACACACTTCTCAATACAATCCATACAGCCGACACACAATTCTTCATTGATATAGCGCGGCTTCCGCTTGATTGCAATTTTATAGTTGCCGACATAACCATCGACGTTTGACACTTCTGAATAAGTCCACAATGTAATATTGGGATGATTTTTCACCTGCGACATTTTCGGCGTAAGAATGCAGGCAGCACAGTCAAGTGTTGGAAATGTTTTATCGAACATTGCCATATGTCCGCCGATCGTTGGCTGTCTTTCCACGAGATACACTTTCTTGCCGGCGTTTGCAAGTGTGAGTGACGCATGAATCCCAGCAATACCACCGCCAACAACAAGCACATCAGGATGAATCTTTACATGCTTCGTTTCCAGAGCTTTGTGATGAAACACGCGCTGCACTGCTGCGCGAGCAAGGTCTTTCGCTTTTTCCGTCGCTGCTTGAGTATCGGTGTGAACCCACGAAACATTCTCGCGGATATTCACCATCTGAAAGTAATAAGGATTAAGACCGCCTTTTTCCACTGCCGTACGGAAGGTGTGCTCATGCAAGAGCGGCGAACATGACGCCACTATAATTCGGTTAAGCGAATGTTCTTTAATATCCTTCTGGATGAGTTCCTGTCCAGGATCGGAGCACATATATTTGTACTCACGCGAAATAGTAACACCGGGCAGTGTCTTCACATACTCAGCAACTGTTTTCACATCCACGATGGTGGCGATGTTGTGTCCGCAATGACAAACGTAGAATCCGATACGCATCGGTTCATTATGTCCATTACCATGCATTGGCCATTTCTCCTTTCGGATGTGTGATATGCTCCAGCGACGGCTTCTTGAAGAGCCGCTGCATTCCAAGTTCCTTTTCCGACAAACCGAGCGCGACACCAATAAGCTGCGTAAAATATGCTACCGGCAAATCAATTTTTTCTTTATAGATGCGATCAATACGTTCCTGATAGCATTCTAAATTGTGCTGGCAGAGCGGACAGCAGGTCAGCATGATGTCGGCGCCGCGTTTCTGAGCTTCTTTGAGAAGCAGGCGGTTCAAACGCAAACCTGCTTCTTGAGTTGTGCCAGTGAGGCTGCCGCCGCAACATCTTGTTTTCAACGGCCAATCGACCGGCTCTGCACCAAGCGCCTGCACTAGCTTATCCATCGTAACAGGATAATGTGAGTGATCAAACTTAGCAAAAGGCCGTACGACTTGGCAGCCATAATAACATGCAACCTTTAAACCTTTTAACGGATATTTAACACGCTTTGCAATATTTTCGATACCATAATCATTCACCAGTATATCCAAGGGATGACGTACATCTACGCGGCCATTGTAGTGAAGTCCAGCTTTATTCAGCTTTGCATTCACGTTCGCACTGACATCTGGATAGTCTTCGAGGTAACGTTCAGTTTTTGAGAGAACAAGGTAACATGCACTGCAAGGTGCAACCAAATTGATTGTACCTTCTGGAGACTGCAATTCAGCAAGCGCCAGGTTGCGTGCAGCAAGTGCAAATGCATCCATTTCATCAATAGAAACATACGATGTAGCACCGCAGCAGTTCCAATCTTTCAATTCTTCGTACTGAATTTCCAGCGCTTTGGCAACAGCAATCATAGATTCTTCGTATGCGCGTCCAGTACTTCGCAGCGAGCAACCGGGAAAACTAAGATATTTCATGATGGCTGCCCTCCTTTTTCATGTCCAAGGATAGCATGGATTTGATCGCGCCGTTTGACATGTTCTTTGCCGATTGTGAGACGACCCCGCAGAAAAAGTTTCAAGCCAAGAATAGATTCTTTCAACATTTTGAATGGATTCGTACGTAAATAGAGACTGATGAGCAGCCAGCTTTCCGTGTTCCGGCCATCTTTTAAAACTCGCTTGTAAAATTCCTGTGCAAGAATCGGAATCGCCAGGCGCTTTGGATGAAAGCCCATTTGAATTGCTTCGCGTTTGAGTGCATACATCACATCAGTGATATGAATTTGTCGGGGACATTGGACGTAACAAGAGTAACAGGATGCACAAAGCCAGATCGTCAGTGAGTTGAGAACTTCTTCCTTAAATCCTTCGCGGGTCATAGCGATAATCTTCCGCGGCGTATAATCCATATAATGCGCAAGCGGACAAGTGGCACTGCATGTGCCGCATTGAATACAGCTGAGAAGTTTCTGGCCGTACGCTTTTTTAGCCACGCGTTCGCCGAACTCGAGATCGAGTTCAGATTCAAATTTAATCCGCCGAACGACGTGTTTCATTTTTTCTATTTTCTGGGGTGCTTCGTCCTGGCGGATTGATGGTTGAGCGGGGAGTTGCATTCATTCCTCCTTAATAGGAATAATGTTCCGATTTGTCGTACAGGGTATGAAGAAGCATTATGAACACATTTTTATCTTGCGCGTTCAAATCACACTTATGTTTCGGACAATCAACTTTGCGAGATACAGTTCGAGTTTAATATGGATGTTAAAAAAAATAAAACGATACTATCATAAATACCATCATTTTTTTTAAGGAGTGAAGAGAGGGTAACATTACGCGTGCCAATTTTTAGGATGTCACTGCCGTAAAAAGTGTAAAGTATATATACATATACCGCTATTATTGTTAATAGATATTCATCAGTTATTCTATAAACTTTGATGAACAAATCAAAAAACTGCATCAATGAGAATTATATTCTTGTTTGTAGTACTACGAGGGTGTTCAATGACAAATCGTAAACAATGGCAACGGACAGTATTATCGGAGTAATTGCATGTCTTTTACGATGTATTCGACAATTTTATAGGCAGCCTGCTGAACATGAAACGAAATGGTTGTTCCTGCGGCAAAGTTAGTTCCTTCAATTCCGTAAACTACTAACTTTGGAGGCAGGACATTCATCTCACGTGCCAGTTCGATTGCTTCCGAAACACTAAATGCATGGGTTGAATAATGAAAGAACTTTATCGGTGTTTTCTCTTTTATTGCATCTATTCTGAAAATTGTACCGGGTATTGCGCCTGACGAAACTGCATCAACCAAAATTACATTTTCACGTCCTTGCCACGCCTCCATCAGCGCAGCGCCTTCACCCGATTCTTCTTTTACACTCACTGACGGAATCTTTTTCTCGCGAATCCTCCGAGCTATCACCAATCCGACGCCATCATCACTGCGATACTCGTTTCCTATTCCAACCACGAGAATCTTCTGAATGTTGTCCTGAACAAACACTCGAAAACCTTCAGAAGGTTTTTCTGTCATTATGGTTCTTTAATTTCGAACCGTGATTGCGAGAATTCTGCAACTATGGGTTTCACTAATCGCAAGTAATCGTACATCTTGAGCCGGATAGATCTCGTATGCGAGCATGCATTGAAGACAATTACATCGTCGTTAGCCAGTGTTGTAGCAACATACACCGGCAACGCGTAGAGATTTCCGAACGGCGGCATTGCACCAACTTCGCAATCCGGGAAAAGTTGCTGCAAATCTTCTTCGGATGCAAGATGTATATGTTTCCCCTTTAACACATCATTCAATAAATGATCACTCAATCGGTGATCGGCCGGCATCACAACCATGCAGTACTTGCCATCAGAGTTCACAACAAGAGTTTTTGCCAAATCTTTTTCCGGTACGTGCGATACAACGGCAACCTCGTGTGCAGAAAATGCCGGAGCGTGTTCAATCACTTCATACTGCACGCTGTTGTGCTTCAAGTAATCAGTCACATCGCCAAGCTTCGCCATTTGCCACCTCCTGCGTTATTGGTGAATGAATCCATGTCGCTTGTATGTCGGAAGAAAAGAAAAATTTGCAACGGTGTTTTGTTCAATCGAATTCGCCTCGGAGTTCTCGGTGTTGTTCGTCTTCGATCTCAAGTTTGAGGAAGTGGGTTGCGCACGAAATGCACGGATCATAATTCCGGATCGCTTGCTCACATTGCCAGGTAAGTTTTTCTTGCGAAAGATGCAGGCGCGGCGGTACGAATTCGCGTAAATCCTGTTCGATAGTTTTCTGGTTTTGCGATGTCGGCGGAACGATTTTCGCATCGAGAATAATTCCCCGCTCATCCAACCGATATCGGTGATAGAGAATACCGCGCGGTGCTTCGGTACATCCATAGCCTGTTCCGAGTTTCGGTTGAATATCCACTGCCGCTTTCTCTGGCATTTCATACTCTTTCATAATACGCAACGCTTCTTCACATGCGTAGAGCATCTCCACGGACCGCACAATGATGCTCTTGAACGGGTTATTCGTTCCCTTTCCAATACCTGCAGACTTGGCGGCATCTTGCGCAGCGGGAGTGAGCTTATCGAAGTTCAAATTATAACGAGCCATCGGTCCAACGAAGTATGCACCGCGTTCTTTCAAAATGGAGTGAAGCGCGTTAGAGTGCGAGACGTGCTCTTCCATAAAATAGTTTTCATATTCATGAATCTCGATGTTCAACCCCTTATTGGAACAAAGCCGCCCTTCATTCAACGGATACTCTCGTTCATGACGCAGTGCAACATATTCGTACGCACGCTCAAAATCTGGAAATGACAGCTTGGCAACAAATTTCACGGTCTGGATGGATGAATCAACCGCCCACTTTAATCGCTCGGTTAATGTTTCAAGTTCCAGCTTTGTTGGTAATTTGTAGAAGCCGCCAACGCGAACGTTGATCGGATGGATTTCCCTTCCGCCGACAAGGTTGACGATGTCGTTGCCGATCTTCTTTGTCTTTAACGCCATTTGAACAACAGGGCTGTGATCTTTTGCCATCTGGATTGCATCGGCATAACCAAGAAAGTCCGGCGCATGCAGCATGAAAATGTGAAGCGCGTGACTTTCAATCCATTCACCGCAATAGAGCAATCGTCGGAGCGCACGAAGCTGCCCATCTACAGTAACACCAAAAGCATTTTCCATCGCATGAACGGAACTCATTTGGTACGCAACCGGACAAATACCACAGATGCGCGCAGTAATATCCGGCGCTTCGCTGTAATGCCTGCCTCGAAGAAATGCTTCGAAGAAGCGCGGCGGCTCAAAGATATTGAACTTGACGTCGCTCACTTTGCTACCGCTCACTTTTATTAACAATCCGCCTTCGCCCTCCACTCGGGCAAGGTAATCAACTTTTATCGTCTTACTTTTCATGTGCTTCGCTCTCTCTTCGGAATGCTTCAGCGTAAGCATTGAATCCACGGAACAAACGTACGAGTTCATCATCCTTAACACCGAGTGAATTCCAGTATGCGCTGAGTGCAGACGTGTTCGGCGTTTCCTTCGGGCCAAAGCAGCCAAAGCAGCCGCGCGAGTATGACGGACATAAGGCGTTACATCCAGCCTGAGTTACCGGACCAAGACACGTTGGGCCATGAGCAACTAACCCACAGGTGATGAAGCGCCGCTTACATTCGAGACACACAGCGTACGCCGGAGTGTTTGGTTTGCGGCCGTTGAGATATGCGTTGATGACCTCCACCAATTGATGCTTGTTGATCGGGCAGCCGCGCAACTCGAAATCTACAAAAACATGGTCGGCAATTGGCGTCGATTTATTCAGCGTCTCGATGTACTTCGGATTGGCATAGACCGCTATGATAAATTGTTTCACATCCTTGAAGTTACGAAGCGCTTGAATGCCCCCAGCTGTTGCGCATGCTCCGATCGTAATGAGAACTTTCGACTGGCGCCGTACTTGGTGGATACGTTCAGCATCGTGTGGTGTGGTGATGGAACCCTCCACCAGTGAAATGTCGTATGGACCTTTCGTGACTGCACGCGACGCTTCGGGGAAGTTCGCAATCTCGACATGCTCGGTAATGGCGAGCAGTTCGTCTTCGCAATCGAGCAGACTTAATTGACACCCATCGCATGAAGAAAATTTCCATACAGCAAGTTTTGGCTTACGGGGCTTCTTTGCAGCCATCTTCGGAACCTTCGTGTTCTTAGCAGGCATCTTCGAGCTCTTTATATTAAATTTCCCATTTCACCAGCATATCTTTGATTTTACTATACTGAAAGACAGGGCCATCTTTACAGACAAAGAATGATCCAAACTGGCAATGTCCGCACAAGCCGATGGCACATTTCATATTACGCTCCATCGAAACAAAAATGTGCTCGTTATCGACACCGCGCTTATGCAGTTCCATCGCGGTAAATCGCATCATAATCTCCGGACCGCAGACGAATGCCATTGTATTGCGCGGATCGAATGGCGCCCGCGAGATAAGATTTGTTACTACGCCAACATTGCCGCGCCATCCGCTCATTGCTCGATCAACCGTAACGTAAATTTCCAAATCAAAGCGTGCACGCCAATTTTCTAATTCCTGCCGGAAAAGGACATCTAAGGGCGTGCGTGTCCCATATAATAGTACGACTTTCCCATACCGCTCACGGTGTGCAACAACCTCATACAGCGTTGGCCGCAGCGGAGCAAGTCCTATACCGCCGGCAACGAAAACGACATCCAATCCGTTTGCTTGATCTACAGGCCATGGCGTTCCATACGGACCGCGAATGCCTAAAATATCTCCACGCCGCATTTTGTCCATTGCTTTCGTCACGGTACCGACTGCTCGTGTTGTATGCACAAGCATACGTGGATTAGCCGGATCTCCGCTAATAGAAATCGGAATTTCACCGACACCATACACATACACCATATTGAACTGTCCTGGCTGAAACGAAAACTCTTCCAGGGCGCCCAGAGGTTGTAATTCAACGGTGAATGTATCTTCCGTTTCATGTTTCACTCGCCGGATTTGAAACGGCCAAGGAAGCATTGGATTCCGCTTGTAATCTACTTTGAGCGATAGTAGTTCAGGATCGGTCGCCATAAACGTCCAGAAGTTGTAAGCGTGTGGATTCAAGTTGTTTCATCATA
Organism: Ignavibacteriales bacterium; assembly: GCA_026390575.1. NCBI lineage: Bacteria > Pseudomonadati > Ignavibacteriota > Ignavibacteria > Ignavibacteriales > Ignavibacteriales bacterium. The sequence goes on along the minus strand of JAPLFR010000015.1, from coordinate 349,971 downwards.
ATATCAGCGAAGCGTTTGAGCAATTCGTACCCAAGGTGATGATCGTCCTCGCACTTGTTGCGTAAACATTTTCCATCGAGGGCAATCATGCGTGTAAGAGCCAACGCTCTCGCATCAAAGTGCCAGGTATAAGGCGGTACAAGCCACGACCAGCCAAGAATGTCGCCTTCTTCTAATGTCTCGATGATAACCGGACCTTTATTTGGCGTCATAATTTGGAGCGTGACTTTTCCCGATCGGATAAGATAGAAGTGATTCGCTTCTTCACCTTCGCGGTGAATCATCTTGCCGGCATCGACGCGCATATTGGATGCGCAGCCAACGATGAGCGCGAAATATTCTTCATTGAGTCCTTTGAAGAACGGATGTTCTGCAAGAATATTCTTTAGGTCTTCCATAGCACTTTTCCTTTAATTAACATAACTCATCAAGTTTGATTTTCACGAATGGCGCGTGCTTCCTCAGTGATATCGATGCCAACTGGACACCATGTAATACAGCGTCCGCACCCAACGCAGCCAAATGTACCGAACTGATCCACCCATGATGCCAGTTTATGCGTCATCCATTGCCGGTAGCGTGCTTTTGCAGAAGCGCGCACGCTTCCACCGTGAATGTATGAAAAGTCGAGCGTGAAGCAAGAATCCCATTTTCGCATACGATCTGCTTGCTTGCCTGCAAGATCCGTCACATCTTCCACCGTGGCGCAGAAACAGGTTGGACAAACCATGGTACAGTTGGCGCACGTAAGGCACCGCGCAGCGGTTCGTTCCCAGCGTGGGTGTTCGGAATTTTGATAAAGAATATTTTTCAGATCGACTGTGTCAAGCTGCCGTCCCATTTGTTTTGAGGTCTTTTCGCTGACTTCGTTGACCGTCGTAATATTTTCATCGGTTGCTTTTATATACTTCACGCTCTTGAGAACATCTGCACCCAGCTCTGTACCTACTTCCACGATAAAGTAATGACGCTTGTCGTTTAGGATTTCAGTCAATGCAAGATCAAATCCGGCTGCGGCTTTAGGTCCCGTGCCCATCGACGCACAGAAACATGTTCCTCCTGCTTGTCCGCAATTTACTGATACAATAAAATTACCGGCCCGTTTTCGCTCATAGACAGGATCGATAAAAGGTCCGCTGAGGAATACTTTATCTTGAAGAGTAATGGCGCTTAAATCGCAGGGGCGAACACCAAAAAAAGCGTATTTTGTCGGCGCCGGTTCTTGCGATGGTTGTTTTTTCGAGTTGGGAAGATCAAGTCCTTTATTACTTTTGTGGGTTGCAAAGATTTTTTGAATTGGCGGGAAAAGAAATTTCTTCCATGACTGCGGACCAACCGTCCAGCCAAACACTGCGGCATCATCCCGTTTCTTCAATCGATACATGCCGTTTGTTTGTTCATCCGTCCAGCCGATAGGAAGATCGTTAGGATGTGTCAACTCGTCGTAAATGATTGCACTGTCGTGCACGGTGGGCCCGATGACCTTATAGCCACGGCGTTTGAGAGTTTCGACCAGGCGGTCAAGTTCGCTGCGTTCAAGAATAAAAGTCTTCAAGTGGATACCTACAAGATTGCTTTGTGAGAATGCAAAACAAATAACTGTAAATACCGTTGTCTTAAAAGCCTATTACTTATTCAATCGTCAGATGGGAATATACAATACCTCAGAGCGTCTTATTTCAATAAATCCTCAATCGCTTGTGTAATAAGTTCTACATCAACCGGTTTATAAAAAACTGCATCTGTAAGATCGTCAATTGATTTGTTCATCTCAGGTGCAAGAGACATATAAGCACGCAAGGCAATGATTGGGATTGTGCTTGCCATTCGGCGTACAATATCAAGTTGTTTGATGATATCGGCAGAAAATGTATAGAGATCAATCAAGATTAAATCTGGTAAAATTTCTTTGACCGCTTGTTCAAATTGTTCCAGCCGGTGTTCGCGTACAATCTGAAACTGGTCTTCGAGATTGAGTAGAAGAAACCTTGCCAAATCTGCATCCGGACTAAAAACGAGCACACGCTTCCGTGAGACGGTAGCACGTGATGCCGCCTGCGCTTGATCATGCGAAATTATGCCGACCTGATTGGACATGGTGAAGTTTTCTTTTGTCCGATGCCCCTGCTGAACGGAGTTACGCTAAATAATCTGTGTCGTCGAAATCAGTTTCAAGCATTTCATGTGGAAACGTGCCGAAACTTTTTTCATTGGTATTATCAACGAAAGGGAGAAACGTCTTTTTGTTGTCTACGATATGTTTGATCATAAACATACCGCCTGCGGCAACGGCAACGATTCCAACAAGCCACCATCGTAACTTCATGTATATCTCTTCTGCAAATATTGATAATTATTCTCACAATATATTCCGCAAGGAATGTGCCAGTAATTACTAAGGTACCATGTCTTGACAAATTAAGGTTGATTGAGTGAGGCATGCCCCTCTGTTTCAATTGAATTTGCAGATTTTGGGAAATAGCTTTAGACGGATTTCTTACAAATCAGAAGATTTGCATCAGTGCTCATCCGGACAGTTTTAAGAAAAAATGGCAATTCTCTTCAGTGCGACGGTATTTGCAGCTCTTCTATTTTGCGATAGAGCGAAGAAAGACTCACACCCAGAACTTTAGCGGCTGTTTCCTTGTTCTGCCCGCAAGCCGAAAGCGTTTGTTGAATGAACTGCCTTTCAAAACTTCTCACAGCATCCTTAAGTGTCCCATGACCGGTAGAAACAGACGGAATGTCTTCTGCAGGTCGCATATATTCCGGAAGATGTTCAAGTCTGACGAAGTCTTCATCGCAAAAGATGACGGCGCGCTCGACGACATTTTCCAATTCGCGTACTTCGCCTTTCCATTGGTATTGGAGCAAGGCACGCATCGCTTCGTTGGCGAATCCCTGAATTGGTTTGCTCATTTGTTTCTTGAATGCATCAAGAAAATGCTGCGCGAGAATTGGAACATCATCAGGACGTTCCTTGAGTGAAGGCAAATCGATTTCAACAACATTGAGACGATAATAAAGATCGTCGCGGAATTTACCATTCTCCACCTCTTTGCGCAGGTCCCGGTTCGTCGCAGCAATAATGCGAACATCGATTTTGATCGGTTCCGTCATACCAACAGGTGTAATTTCTCTTTGCTCAAGCGCACGTAATAATTTCACCTGAAGTTGAATTGGAATTTCACTTACTTCATCAAGAAAGACGGTACCGCCTTCCGCAACTTTTAACAATCCCTCTTTGTCTACTGTTGCACCTGTGAATGATCCTTTTTTGTGTCCGAAGAGTTCGCTTTCAAACAGTGTGTCAACAATGGCTCCGCAATTGATAGGCAGAAACCTTTTTTCACGACGCGGACTATTGTAGTGAATTGCGCGTGCAACAATTTCTTTTCCTGTACCGCTTTTACCGGTGATCAACACAGTACCTTCACTGTGCGCAACTCGTTTAATTACTTCAAAGATTTTTTTCATCGGCGTACTTTGCCCTATAATTTGATCGAAATCATAGGTACGCTGAAGTTCTTGGCGTAGGAGGGAGTTTTCAATAGTCAGCGCATGGTAATCGCAAAGCTTCTTCACACGGTAGAGCAGATCATCAAAGTTAATCGGCTTCAAAATATAATCCGCGGCACCTTCGCGCAGTGCCAGCACCGCCGTTTCGACAGATCCAAATGCCGTAATAATCACAACCAATGTCTGCGGCGTCCGCTGGCGAATTTGTTTCAGCAAATCCACTCCTTTCATTTCAGGCATTTCAATATCAGTAATAATGATATCGAATGGATTTGCTTCGTGCTTTGTGAGTGCGTCTTTACCGTTGACTGCTTCTTCAACGTTATATCCTTCTTTCTTTAAGATGAAGGAGAGGGATTCACGGATAATTTGTTCGTCATCAACCACTAATATGCGTTGCGCCATTAGACACCTTTCCAAGGAAACGAGACGGTGAAGGTGCTCCCCTTTTCGGGAATACTTTCAACAAACACATCGCCGCCAAAACTTTTAACGATACCATAACTCACCCACAACCCCAGCCCTGTGCCTTGGCCGGTAGTTTTTGTTGTGTAAAACGGTTCGAAGATTTTTTCCAATGCTGAAGATTCAATTCCTTTTCCTGTGTCATGCACGATCACTTCAACCGCATGTTCATTTTTACGGCTATGTACAGTGATCGTACCGCGGCGTTCATCCAACGAATCCACGGCGTTCATTAAAATGTTGATAAAGACCTGAACGATTTGATCTGGCACTGCGGCAATCTCCGGAAGGTGTTCATCCAAATCGAGTGCGAAGGTAATATCCTTTACTTTTTTTCCGTACTGAACGATATTCAGCGCTTCTTTAACAATTCGATTGATATTCGTCGGCTTCACCACGTGTGTAGAGGGACGCGAGAAATCCACTAGTTCGCGTATGATGCGGGTAATACGGTTCACTTGACTGTTGATGAGCTCTAATTTCTCTTTGGCAAATTCATCCGTGCTCGTACGTTGAATAACTTGCACGAGTGATGAAATAGCAGTGAGCGGGTTGCCGACTTCGTGCGCAATACCTGCTGCGAGTGTACCGATACTTTCCAAGCGCTGTGAACGGACAAGCTGTTGCTCCAAAATAATTTGTTCCGTGATGTCACGATGCGCGCCAAGATATCCCACGATCTTGCCCTGGGAATCGACGATCGGCGAAATGACAAGCTCTGTGAAAAACGGACTCCCATCTTTCCGTCGGTTTTCGATCTTCCCTACCCAGACTTTACCAGAAATAATGTGCTTCCACACTCCAGACCAAAATTCTTTGCTGTGCTTACTGCTGTTTAAAATATTTGGGTTCTTCCCAATCAATTCTGTATTGTTATAACCAGTCACTTTTTCAAAAGCTGGATTGACATAAATCATTGTTCCATTTGCATCGCTAATCTGAATGGGGTTAATGGTATTGTGGATGACGTTAGAGAAACGCAGCAAATCAAGTTCTTTCCGCTTTTCTTCTGTTACATCGCGCATCACTAGAACCCAGTACTTCGTTTGGCCCGAATGCAGCACGCGGACTGTTCCCGTGACATCGATGATCGATCCGTCACGATTACGAAATTGAGTTTCCAAATTCAGTTGGTCGGCAAACGGAAGCAGGCCTCTAAAACTATTCCGTTTATCTTCCGGGAGTATATCGAAGATATATTTCGGATGCGAGGGTCGAACAACCACTCCTAGTTTGTCGGCGGCAGTTTTGTTGGCATCGAGAATCCTGTTTTCATCATCCAGGATGAGCACCATCTCGGGCAGCAAATCAACAACACGCCCATATTGAGAGAAAAGAAAAGACGCTTCAGACATAGTTCACAATGCAAGGTACGTCAAGGTTCGATGATTGGCAAGGTGCCTGGCAAACAAAAGAAATCCGGCGTCCGCTTCTGGCACGCCTGGCATTTTTCACGAAGATGATGTAAAATAAATAAACTACAATTTCACCTGTTTGGACATTGGTAGTGTAAACAGTATACCCGCTTTTATAATTCCCGGTCGATCTCTTAAGCTTTCGTTATACTTGATCTATTTCGAGTTTAGATTCGTCCATCTCTCGACACATTTCTGCATCACGATACGAGGACAATAATTCCTTTCTTTCATTGTTCCTTCTTTACAGTCGGACGGACATAATCCATACCATGAATAATGGGAGCGGTCCGAATTTCTTCGATCTTACCAAGTTCATATTGTTTCTTTAATTCCACATACATCGTATAAATGACTGATTATTTATTTATGATTTTTGCAGTTACGATCCTTCAATCTTCTGTTTTAATAAGTGGACATACATTTGCAGAGCTATCTTTTACCATGCTGAGATCGATCCCCCACAAATCACGAAACAATATTCGGAACGTATTCACAGAACTCATGCCATTATAGAACTTTCCCTTTGAATATTTGGGCCAAAGCACGGCATTCAATATCCCGAAGGACGACCTCCGTCGGAGATCTGTTCCGCCCTTCTGCAAATATCTCGGCCCATGATCTGCTTGAAGTATCACCAGGGTGTTCGACCTTTGATGAGGAGACAAACCATCGAGACCCTTATGCAATAAATCGAGGACGGTGCTGTCAGTATATTTTACTTGAGACAAGAAGGCTTGATCATCTTCAAGTTCGAAATACTGTTCTTTGTTCTGGGAGGATTTTTGTTCCAATGGCAGATATGGACCATGAGGCATAATTAAATGAGCATAGACAAAGATTCGCTGATCATTTTTTGGATTAGGGTTCATAAAAGCATACAGCCTGTTAACAATTTCCCAGTTATAAAATCCTAGAGACGTGGCATGCTGATTGCCAAATTGGGAAAGCAATGCGCCCAGAGCACTCGAACTAACAATTTCTCCGCTATATGTAACTATTTCTCCTCGATCCGCATAAAATAATTTTTTAATAGCAGCACCCGTAAATGAGAGAATATGAGTTTCGTACCCTTGCTCTCGAAAGAAGGTCAAGACCGGCGATTGTCTTATCCTTTGTCCCAATAAGAACCATTGTTGGACAGTGAGACTTTGGTGCCCGTTTATTGGCAGCATCGCACCATACGTTGTTGCTGCAATACTAAACGGTGTATAATTGTAATTCGAGATACATGAGTCGTACACGGTAAACCCAAGTGATTCGAGTCCGCTCCGGAATGTCGTATCTTTATATCCCCATACTTCATCCAATACTAATGAGCTTGGATATTCATCGAGTATGATCCAAAATATTCGTTGCGGAATTGCTGTTTGGTTCACAGCAGTATTTGATTGATGAATATCGAATAGATCAGAATCGAATTTATACTTTGGCGATTGCAGTACATCGATAAACGGAACAACGGAAAGAACGAACGTCGTAAAGAGCAGGATCTTGAGATTCTTTGCCTTCTGATTCATTATTCCCAGAACCCACATCATTCCAACGGTGCAAAAAGCCATTGTTACAATAAACATTGTATGCTGCGCGTTATACAGATGCAGCATCACCCATCGTTTAGCAAATTGTTCCCATGTTGCGAATATTGCCGAATACTCGAAAAAGATATAGGTAACACAGATGAGTATCAACGCTACTTTTGATTCGTCATCGAACAATTTTAATCTTGAAAGAAGAATGCCTGCCGGGATCATGAACAATAAGTATCCGGCATACAGAAGCAATCCTTCCTGCATCTGTTCAAAGGGCAATAATGCAAGAACACTTTTTCGGATACAAGAGAGGACTATGACGAAAAGACTTGGCCATACCCAACGCAGTGTTTTTTTAAGGAAACCGGCGCTACTCATCTTTACCGACATCTTTTTTTTCAAAGAGATAAATCATACGATCGGTCGGTTCAACTTTCCATCTGTTTTTAACAGTAAATAGATTTGCGAATACTTTCAACAATTCTTCCTGGGTATACCAGCTAAATTGATTCACACGTGAACGAAAGAGTTCTTCAAATTTAGCATCAGTATCTGGAATGAACTCATAAAATACATATTTCGTGGTTTTTGCACAGAGATCTGTGAGCATGGGAAATGTAATATTCGCCTGCCCTAATAAATGATGGGAAATTCCTAACATGAGAATGACATCAGGATTTATTCTCTCTAAGAACGAACTCCTTTCACAACTCATCCATCCCAGAGAAGGTGAAGGATTGAGAATGTCTATTACTAAGGGTATGAGATTGGTAATCTTCTCTTTTTTCGTCAGACTGTATAAAAACTCAATCGAAGAAGGATCACGATCAAGTGCGATTACTATTTCTGAATGCGCAGATGCAATTTTTGAAAATATCCCTGTGTTAGAACCGACATCAACTACTGCCTGCGGTTTGATCTCGGCCAATGCTTTTTCCATAATTTCAATTTTATTTTTCAGGTAGAGAGGATGTACACAATCGCCAGAGTAATAACTTGTCCAATTCAAAAATGATTTACTCTTCGGAAGCGAACGGACGGCATTTTGAAGACTGAATATCAATCGTGCTTGATTGGCTGGATTTGAGACACTCCCTGCAACGGGGTTTGCTTTATCGGATCTTTGAGACCTGGCATGTAGATGGAGATGAACAAACAAGGATGGTCTCAGCCATGTTCGGCACGGCAGCATGGTGCTTGCCAAAGGAAGCGGCATTCCATTATGATATTCTCGCCCAATTCGTCCGATATCATGATCTATAAATGCCATTAGCGCTAGAGGGGCAAGGAAACTTTCACAAAACTGTTTGTACGCAACCCAGATATTTTTATCGTCAAGAAAAAAAGACAACGTATCGATGAGCTGAGGTTTTCCATGCACAAATTGGATATTAAATGGAGTAGCATCCTTGAGGCTGAATCCATATGAAAGCGAGATTTCTTGAATTCTTAATATGGAGAGCGCTGCGTCCCTCAACTGCTCATACGACCATTCATACGGATAGCTTATATGTTTTACTTGAAACGGTTTTATGATGAGAGGATGATTGGGAATGGTAATAGGAAATCCCTTTTCCTCCATATGGGGTATAAGCAATTCTTCTTTAACGAGCTTCTCATACAAGCCGCTTGAAATTACTTTCGTGTAGGCAGCTATATAACACTCGTTGATAGCTCGATAGATTGAACCCTCGAATTCAAAAATAAATCCATCAATGTCTCGAAATGAAGCGGGATTTTTTTTAAGACCATTCATTTGGGAATATCTTTCCCAAAAAGTTTATTCCAAACTCGAACAATAAATAAACGGATCTTTTGAAAATAAAAGACAATAAATGCGAATATGATTAATAAGAATTGAAAAATGAAGCTCATTGAGCCCGGATCATTATACTGTGCTTTCAATGCATCCGGCAAGAGAATTACAAGGATTCCTAAAAGCAGAATAATTTTTAATTTCATTCTATCACCTTTTGAGAAATAATTCATTATGTCATTCCCCTCGTAAATCCTCATTCTGTAAAAATGTATGGATAATTCAGGAGTTTTCAAACCTCAAGAGAGCAATCACGCTGCCACCAATTAATGCAACGCGGTTTCGTGGAAGATTTTCTCTCGTATTATTTCATCAACGGAGAAGTAACCTTCCTCTAATATTCATGTCAGGGTTCTTCGTTCCTTTCGACCGTTTTATAGTATATTGAGAACTCTCGTTTAAAAAATCACGTCTGGGTTTATTGATTGAAACAACACCTGATGGACAATAAAAAATCCGGCAACCATGATTGGTTTACCGGATTATTATGACGGTTAAATATATAATAAGGTGATTATGATTTTACAAATCGAGACAGTGATAATAACAACCGCAGTTCATATTTCTGAATCTTAAGGGTATTTTATTAATGTCCTTGAGCGACTCTCTCAGATCGATTTGTACTTGATCCAAATGAGGCCGAAGGTCATCCATATCCAAATGCATTTCCGCTTCATCGCATGGATCCGTCCGGAACATCCGCATGTGTGGTTTTTGGAAAAAGAATTTATGGGGAACAATTTGATCTTCCTCCATTTCGACGCTTAATACTTTCTTCACACCCTTTCGCATAACCTCAAAGTCTACTTTATCACCTTCATCATATTTACGAAGTTCCCTTTGAACTTTCTCCACTGCATCTATTGTTTTCGTACCAATCCGGATAATAATATCACCCGCCTTGAAGCCAGCTTTCTCGGCAGTACTTTCGCGTTCTACTTTCTCTACCAACACTCCTTCGTTATTCGGTACACCGAAATACCCGCCGAGTTGCTCATTGAGCGTAAGAAGCTGCAATCCAAGGATATTATTACCGAAAAATACGCGCATATCCGGTATATTGGGCATACCCCCGAACATTTGATGTTTTGATACTTTTTCACTGCCGACCGTCAATGTAAGTGTTTTCTTTTGACTATCACGGATAATAACAATATCAACTTTCGTTCCCGGCAAAGTTCGGTGAACTATTTTTACTAATTCATCTGCGTCAAACAGTTTTTTGCCATTATACTCTACCACAATATCACCTTCCTGAATACCAGCTGAATCGGCAGGGCTGTCTTTAATAACGTCTTTCACAAGGACACCTTCTGCGGAGTCGAGCTTTGCTTTTTGTGCAGTTTTTTCATTCACATCCTGAATCGTAACTCCAATCCACCCGGTGCTTTTTGTCTTCTCTTTCTTGTGGGTCTCACCCGTAAGTTTTCCGCCTGCACTCAATATCGTACCTATTGACAGGAAGAGCACTATCGCAAGACACCATATCATTTGTATCGTTGTTTTCATGGCTGCCTTTCCTTGTATTAAATTGTCGAATCTCAGTGAGTTCAATTCTATAGACGATACCGGGGAGAGATAGTTCCAAATGACGAAGGGATGTACTTAAGGATAAAAAAAAGAGACAATGGTAGGCAACATTGCTATGCGGAAACCTTTTCCCTTCCCACTTGTATACTTTCTTTATTTACCTTAATATCTTCTATCACACTAAAGCGATATGATACCTGACTGGAAAAAATATACAATAAATTATTTTGTACCTTTATTAATTCTTATTGTATCAGCGTTTGTTTTTTTACCTAACCTTGGCAGACATTTCCTTTGGCAGGACGAAGCTCAGACGGCATTAATATCCAGATCCATACTTACCAGTGGAATCCCGTATTGCCATGATGACAAAAATTCTTTCTCGCAAGAATTAGGTGCGGAAAGCGGTACCGGAGGTGTTTATAAATGGCATCCATGGATACCGTTTTATATCCATGCCGCCTTCTTTCAATTATTCGGTCAATCAGATTTTGCAGCTCGCTTGCCGGATGCCCTCTTTGGCATAGGAACAGTACTCTTATGTTTCTGGACGGTCCGCTCAACGGGAAAGGGAATACGGGCATCACTCATAGCCGCCGGTATATTGATGCTGATGGTTCCTTTCCTGCTTTTGTCCCGCCAATGTCGTTATTACAGTATGGTAGCTTTCTTTTCGATGGGATGTATATTGACATATTTTTTATTCCTGAAGTCTAAAAAATATGCAAGGCTCCTTCTGGTCTCTTCTACAGTCATTCTTTTTCACATCCAGATGATCTATGGCGCTATCTTTCTCGCAACCGTGTTGATTCATGTAACTCTCATAGGAAAGGAATATTTCAAACGCATGGTGGTTCCCATGGTCGGTGTTCTCTGTTTTGTCTTACCATGGATATGCTATACCTCTGAAATATCATACCAATCGCGTTACAGTCAATTTCTTTTTAATCCCTTTTTCATTAAAAGATTCTTTTTTGATTTTATCGTTCAATTGGAAATGTATGTCATTCCTCTCTATTTCATAATTTTTCTATTGGTCATAGTGATTTGGCATAGAAAGAGTACATATACTTTTTTAAGTACTACGATGGTATACATGACTTTTTATTTTTTATATGCGGCAATGCTAGTATGTATTCTTTCTCTTACGGCTCCGAATTCGTTTTTTAGATATCTCGCACCTGTCTTACCTCTGTGTGCCATAGCGGTTGCTGAAATTATCGAACTAGGATTTCAAGTACATCCCGTTGTGGGAAGTATTGGTTTGGTTCTATTCTTTTTACATCAACCAATGTTAAATTATTATTTTGAACTCACTCATGATTTCAAGGGACCTATGGAGGGATTGGTCGGCCATTTACGTCACCATGCACAACCCTCTGATACTGTTGCGATTACCTATGGCGATATGCCCATCAAGTGGTATACTGGTTTGCATGTTATCGGAGGGTTGACCGGAGAAAATTTGGAGAAGGCCAGCCATGCTCGTTGGGTGATTTTCAGAAAACACGCCATTTGTGAAAAAGATGAAATGGTTGCAGAATATCTTTCTGCCAAACTATCTTTGTCAAAATATCGTAAACTTATTATCGATGCACCTGACACTCCGTATGAGAATCGAGAAGACCCTCAAGAACATTTGTACCGAACAGCAACAGAAGAAGATCGCGTGATCATATATGAAAGAATACCGTAACTGTTAAAGCATGAGGCATCGAGAAGTGTAGGAATGTATGATAAAGGATATTTATGTTCTTTCGAATTACCATGAAGATAGAATAAAAGCTTATTCAATCTTTTTGTAGTTCGTAAATCGAGATCCAAAACAAATGTGTTGGTTTCTTTGTTATAAGCGTTGGATCTGTAACGAGTATTGTGTCCTCACTACTGGAATATTCAAAACGAGCAACCTGGGTGTAATGTAACTTCGCAAAATTATAGAACCATCTATTTATTTCCTTTTCTCCATTCGATATTGTATACCATTCGGGTATGACTTGTGGAAAGATAAGAAGTTTAGGAGTTGCTGATTCGACTTGACGGATCATTTCAGAGCGAAATTGTTCAGCAAAAGGTTGGTCTTCGACAAGAGCGTATGTATAAATAAACGATGTCACCGACCGGCGCTGAGAATAGAATAAGAACTGCGGCTCGCTTCCGATAATTGCTATTCGATCGTCTTTTGATGTTTTTTCCTTTATAAGTTCTCCGATCATAGAAGAATAAAGGAATGGATTTTGACCATACCGTGTCGTGGTCACTTGAGCAGGTGAAAATTGAACAAGAACATCCCAATGGGCAGCAAGGGTGCCAAGAATTGCTATTGTAACAATAAAAATGGGTGGGAAATAGCGTATGATGAATGACGAGGCAGGTGAAAAAACACGGAAAATGAAACGAACTCCAATTCCAAAGAGCAGGGCTACGGCTGGCAGTATTAAAATGAAATAATGCGGCCTGAAATAAAAGCCTACGGAAAGAGCAATGATACTCGCAATGATCATTCCCATAACGATCAGATACGATTGTTTGTCGGGAACGTAAATAAATAAAGCTATAAGTCCAATACCGGCTATTATCCAAATGAGTGTTGTGTGTTGCCAAAGAGGGAGAAAGGATGAAAAAAAATAGTATGTAATATACGTCGTTGGTACAAGCGAAGTGTACTCCTTGGCGTAGGCAAATGTCCAAAGATAGAAATTATGAAAAACTCCTGCATACGCGAGATAGAAAAAGCATAAGAGCAATGGAATAATAACTCCCGAAAAATAAACCACAAGGTACTTCCAGTATTGGTTTTTATCGAGTGCTTTGTTTTGCCACAATGAAATAAGCAATGCCGCAAATCCAAGGAGACCAAAAAATGCGCCGTGTTGTTTCACAAGAGCAGCACAACCAAACAGAAGAGCACCGAATAAAATATAATCTATTCGGTTCTTCCGTAGTCCCACAAGTAATAGAAGATTTGCACCTATGATGAAAGGCAAAATAAAATGTTCTGCGTTTGCCCAAAATCCTTGAACGTGGTAGCTCATACTCAATAACGCAAAAGCACCAGCTGCAGCCGCTGCAACCCAATCATCATACGCTGTGCGCGCAAAAATGTAAAGAAGTATAATCGATAATACATTGACAATGAGCAGACAAAAATGGATAGCCGTATGTGTCTCACCAAAAAGCCATAATATTCCCGCATAGAAAAAGTAGATGCCGGGGAATTTCATATTGTACGCTTCGGAGTAAGGTGGGGTCCCATCGAGAATAAGTTGACCTATATAGGCATATTCGCCTTCATCGCGCTCGAGGGGAACATCAAGTAATCGCATTCGCAGAATAATTGTGGAAAGAACAATGAAAAAGAGAAAGAGTAAAGGAAGATAAATATTGAGTGTTTTCGATTTCATATTGAATGCTGCCAGTGCTTTACAATTCAATTATCTGAAATTACTCAGCGAATTATCCATTCTCTTCATTTCATCGTGAGACCACAAAACTCAATCACCCTCAAAAGCCTTTGCCATTCCCCCAAAACAATGTGATAGTCTGACCCTGGATTCATTTTGACTTCGTTGAGATGGGAGTGATAAAATATGAGAAATTAAAATATTCTTCTGAGTAAGTATTTTAATGCGGTTCCAACGGTTCCGATTCCATATCGCATACTACGAAAGAAATTAATGCTGGAAGCTTCTGGAAAATACCGAACAGGTACAGGAATCTCTCCCATGCGAAAACCGTGCTCCACAATTTGAAATAATACCTGGCTATCGAAAACAAAATCATCTGAATTTTTCAAATAATCGATTGATTCCAATACTTGACGGCTGTAGGCTCTCATGCCCGTATGCCATTCAGAAAGATTTTGTCCGGTTATGATATTTTCAAAAAGTGTCAAGAGTCGGTTTGAGAAGTACTTATAGCGCGGCATTCCTCCGGCTAAGGATTCCTTTCTTGTACGTATGCGAGTGCCAAGCATAACGTCGAAATAGCCGTTTTGGATAAAGTCGACAAAATAAGGGATGAGCTTCGGATCATATTGATAATCAGGGTGAAGCATAACAACGATATCTGCATTTCGACGAAGGGCTAATTGGTAGCATGTTTTTTGATTTGCACCATAGCCTAGATTTTTTGTGTGCTGCTCGATAATGAGATTAAATTTCCGTGCGATCTCCACTGTATGATCATTACTCATATCGTCGACGAGAATAATTTCATCGACGACAGAGAGCGGAATATCGCGAACAGTGAGTTCTAATGTTTTTTCGGCCTGATAGGCTGGTAAGACGACAATAACTTTGGATTTTGGTTTCACAAGAGATATATACAATAAAGTTTTTAAAAGAAAAAGTGTTTCCCCTCATTATGCGGGTAACGGCATTGTGCGGGATAGCCAAAAAAGAAAAATACACGTATGAATAAGTAAAACAGATAAAAGACGGTTCTTTGACGCACAGAACAAAAAAAATTATCCCCAATTTCTTATCTGGATGATAAGGAATATATACGAAACAACTTTGCCATAGTCTGGCTTGAAACTTAATTGAAGTCTGGACCAACAATAACCCAACCGGGAGCCACAGGTTTACCATCAACGCCGATTGTTAAAGAAACTGAATTGCCTGGATAGGAAGTAGATTTACCTGTAATAGTACAGGTAGTTGGTGTAGTGACAGCCTTGTATATGCCATTTTCATTAGTCGTCAATAACGCCGGTATCGTATATGCGACACCGCCCTTACTATTATCATAAGCGTATGAACCGCCTCCCATGGACGCAGGACGAAGATAGTGTTGATATGCGCTTGCCGCAAAAATATTAAGAACATCATGGATGATTGCATCTTTGTTCGACTCAATGCTGTTTGCGCTAAACAAACTCAATCCAACAGCCAGTGCAATTCCAATAAGGGCCAATCCAAGTATGATTAGCAATAACTGTTGTTGTCCCATGATAAATTCTCTAGTGAATTGCTATAAGCCATATCAAAAATATATTGTCGTTCCATCACAGTAGGCAATAGTCTAACGGGATCGGAACCTATCTAATGTCTTGCACCTATATGCTGATCCCGATAGAATCGGGACAGCTTGACTGCTTAATCTGTTTTTAAAATATGTTATTGTCGACAACCAAATTACTGTATGGTTCAACTTTTTTAACTTCTAAAAATAAATCCCAACCACTTGCAAAAAGATGGTTGGGATATATTGAAAAACGACTGTTCTATAATCAGAATTATAGCTTACCAACCAGTAGCTTTTATTCCAACATGTCCTTGGTTATCTACTGTCGCTGTGACATCTGCACCAGTTACTGAACTTGATTTACCTGTAATAGTACACGCGGTTGCTGTATTCTTTACTGTGTATGTTCCATTTTCGTTAGTCTGCATTCTGGTTGGTATTGAATACGCAGCGGCACCAGCGGCGCCTGTACCATCGTAAGAGTTTGCGCCACCACCCATAGAGGCAGGACGAATATAGTGTTGATATGCGTTTGCGGCAATATTGTTTAAATCATTGATAATTGCATCGTGATTCGACTGAACACTTTGCGCGCTGAATAGGCTCAATCCTACGGCAATTGCGATACCAACGATGATAACGCCAAGGATGATGAGTAATAATTGTTGTTGTCCCATGATAAATCCTCCAATAAAATGTTGATTATAAAGTTAATTAAATTAATTAGGTTAATTATTCGTTTCTTTGTTCAACGATTATACTATCCCAAGTATTGTACCAACCGGGCAAGATCGAATAGTGTTTACATTACCCTCGTTTTCTGCGTAAAAAGCTTCAACGGTTTCTTGAAGGAGTGGAACAATTTACCATACACAGTCAAGATGACACAGCACGGAATTACCTTTATCAACAATCAATCCGGTCTATAAATATGGATTTTTCCGAGAAATCAGGATGCATTTAATGAATACATTATTTAGCGAAAGAATGAATGACTTCGAAAAGCGGATTATTGAGACTACGAATCCGACTCCGGATCATTTTCCCGGAAACACTCAAGTCAGAATTTTCCCACGATCCATTTGGATGAACACCCGGGACGAACGCAGCAGAAGTCTCGTTTTTATCTATGACCGACCAATTGCAAGTGCTTAACTTATACTGATCAATAAATGAGAACCATTTTGTTGTTTCCGCAGTATCGATTGTACCGTTTCCATTAGCTTCACTTATACCGTATTCAGTGATAACTATCGGTGCTCCTTTTTGTAATGCAGCTACCACCTTGTCCCTTAAATTTTGTTTGTGCCATCGATCGCTGCTATAAAAATGAAATGCATAGGCAATATTCATGTCGATAATCGGCTGATCTGCAGCAACATCGACATCCTGCGACCAATGCGGTGATCCCACAATAATGAGATGAGCAGAATCATATTGACGAATAATCTTAATTACTTCTTCCGCATATGGTTTGACAACGTCATTCCATGATACTTTGAGTGGTTCATTATATATTTCGTAGATAATATTTGGAGCGCTTCCATATTTTTGTGCAATTCTGCGGAAAAATCCTTTCGCTTGCTGCAGATGATTTTCCGCGCTATGATCATGCCAATCAACAACGACATATATCCCGAGGTTTATACATGCATCAATCACTGTTGTTACTTTTGAGAATTCTTTTTCCGGATTCGCAAGGTACCCATCTGATTGAATACCGCAGACGGCTCTTAGAATTGTACACTTCCAATCATCCCGCAGCCACCGAATACAATCTGCATTGTAGAACCGGCCTCCCCATTGACTCCAGAACAAACTCATCCCATGAAGTGCAACAGGATTATCATTTTTATCGACAATCCTATTTCCTTTAACATGAACGACACCAAAATAATCGACGACCGTTTGTTTTCCTTTATCGGTTTGCAGCGTAACAACATCTTGCGCTTTCGAATAAAAGCTCATCACCGCCACCATCATAAACAGTGATATCATGCTTGCACTATCGTTCATGCAACGAACTCTCATTGATCATTCATTTACTTGTTCATGTTGCGAAATTACTATCGCACGATCTTTCATTATCCATCTCTTGGCTCATTTGGCAGGTACTGCCGGACGACACTCCACACGGTGAGTTTGAATTCTCAGATCGCCTTGCGATAAACCGTCGGATGAAGCTGTCATAACAATTTCACCGGCTTCTTTTGTCGACTGCACAATCACCTGTGCCAAACCATTAAAGACTTTACGCTTCCATGCTTGCGGCGGCTGAGAAACTTGAATAATTCCGGGATCGGTATTCAGGTTGTCGTACTGAAATCTTTTTTTCAATGGAACCGCAACGGCAGCATAGATATTTTTCCCATTGCGCAGTATTGCATGATCGAGTTTATATTCCTGCACTAGATCATCACGTTTCATATTCTTCGCAACGAGATGACCGTTCAAATATATGGATTGTTCTTCGCCAAGACTTTTCGGCCAGAGTGAAATCGTGGTTTCATCTGTGACTGTCTTCAGCAAGAAATTCCCGCGAATAATAACAGCTTTCATTGAGTCAACTGCTTGTATATTATATTCACCCTGCTCACCCAAAGCCGACGCCCAAGCGGAATCGTTGCATTCCCAATCTGTTTCTCCATAGTGATCCTTTTTATCGATAGTTTTTGCTTTGAGATCTGCAATGGGAATCTGAAAAACATGTTCAACGTATGTATCAGGCTCATGAGAAGATGGATCACCATTACCGGCACCGATAATCCGTCCCGGCCCGGAGAGTTGAAAGAGTATCTCATTGCATGCTGTCGGTACTATTCGTCCTTCTGAATCATTCACTTGTATCGTAACAACGGAAATATCTTCGCCATCAGCTTTCACCGTCGAACGATCAGGGTTCATTTTGATTTGTGCCGGTTCTTTTGTTGTGGCGATTTGATCTGTAACAACATCTTTCCCGTTCTTATATCCCCGTGCACGAAGGATTCCCGGTTCGTAAACAACCGGCCATTCAAGGTGGGAGTTCTTCTGCATGAGCTTGCGTCCCAAACTTCTTGCATTGAGAAAGAGTTCCACTTCTTCACAACTGCTATATGCCCAGACTTGTATCGTATCTCCTTCTTTCCCATTCCAATTCCAATGAGGAACAATGTGCAGCACCGGTTCGTCTGTCCACCATGATTTGAGAAAGTAAAACATGTCTTTCGGAAAACCGCAAAGATCAAGAATACCAGACTGCGAACTCACCTGAGGCCATCCGTATGGATGAGGTTCACCGCGGTAATCAAAACCCGTCCAGAAAAACAATCCAGAGAGAAAAGGACGCGCGGCATAGAATTTTAGTCCTTCTTCAACACCATGCCCCGGTGGCTTTCTATCAACAGGCGCTAAATGTGCATGCAGTGAATCATCAATATACACTCCTCGTGTACTTCTTGATGTCGTTTCCTCCGTACCCATGCTCGGCTGATGAGGAAAGCGTTCATGTTGCTTGTCAATATCCCCATTAAAAATGTAATTGAATCCCATAACATCCTGGACGGTGGAGATGCCGTGTTCTCCCCAACCGCTGTGTGCATACGTGACGCGGCGTGTCGGATCGATCTTCCGTACAAACGCTTGCATCGTAGAAGCAATGCGCGCACCGGTTGTATTCCCTTCAATAGCCCATTCTTCATTTCCGATTGACCAGATAAACACACTTGGATGATTTCTATCTCGCATAATCATTCGTTTCAACAGATCGAGATGCTCAGCGTTTGTTCCCATCAAACGATTCTCATCGATGACCAGCATACCGAGCCGGTCGCATGCATCTAAAAGTTCAGGTGTCGGGGGGTTGTGAGAACAGCGGTACGCGTTCGCTCCCATCTCCTTCAACCGCTTGATACGAAACTCCTGAAGTGCATCTGGGATTGCAGTACCCACTCCGGCATGATCCTGATGGTTATTCGTGCCTTTCAGGAGAATATGTTTCCCATTTAAGAAAAAACCTTCCTTCGAGTCAAACCGAAGCGTGCGCACACCAAATATTGTCTTGCATTGGTCAACAAGAGAATCTGCTGAATACACAGAAGTAATAAGCGAGTAAAGATACGGTGTCTCAATCGACCACAAATGAGGATGTGGAAGTTGGATGAGGGTTGAATATTCGTTTGTCTCGCCGGGTCCTGCAACAATATGTTTCTTCGTTCCATGCACTATGGCTGAACCGTTGTTATCTACAATAATCTGCTCTATAGTACATTGTGCTTTTTGGGATCCATCATTTGTGATCAATGCACGGGCTGTTATCTCGGCAGAATATTTTTTAACCTCCGACGATACAAAAATACCATGCGGTGCTATGTGGAGCGGAGCTGTTTTTTCCAACCAGACGTGACGATAGATTCCCGCTCCTTCATAAAACCATCCTTCTTCCATCGTTGCATCAACGCGCACTGCAACGACATTTTCACCGCCATAGTTCACATAGTCGGTAATATCATACCGAAATCCGTTATATCCGCTATGTTCCTCGCCCAGATAGAATCCATTGAGCCACACCACGGAGTTACGATAAACTCCATCAAATTCGATACCGATCCGTTTCCCAAGGTCAGATGCCGGGATGGAAAACGTTTTTCGATACCAACCGATACTTGTCTCCGGATAATTACGACCAACCGTTTTGAATCCATGGCTGGAACTTGCTTTTGCATCGAAGGGAAGTTCCACGGCCCAATCGTGCGGAAGATTCAGCAATCGCCATGCACGATCGTCAAAACCCCTCGCCGCTGCTCCATCTCCAAAACCTGTTTTTGTGACATAAGAAAAATATCCGGTATTATAATTGAAGTCTTTCTTGACATCATATGCATGTCCAAACGCGAATCGCCATCCAAAATCCATGAGCAGCCGGTCGCGTACTCCTCCTGCATTCGATGGAACAGATTTCTGCTGCGCCATAAGAAACGAAAGCGTTGAAATGAGAACTATGAACATGCATTTCAATGAAAAGTGAAGGAGGTGCGAAAAACAATTTTTGCAAAGCTCAAGAAACATTTTTATTTCTTCGCCTCGATATTTTTAGAAAGTGCCTGCTCGAAAAATTTTCCGCTTTCGGTCAACTTGAATGTATCCCACGATTGCAATAAATTTGGCGTCCACAACGGATCAAAGACCCAGCACACCCAGCTCATTCCTTTGCCTTCGAGATAAAAAATAATTTCTTTCCCATATTCACCATTATCGGCGATACCAAGATTGCCAAGGCCGAAGCTAAATTCTGTCGCAATCACCGGATAACGTTCTGCTGCAAATCCAAAATCCTCTTCCCATTTTGGAACGTACGGCTTACTTCTTTTATAGGGATACGGATGTGTGACATATCCAATACCCTCTGCGTCGATGGGTTCTATATGAAGCGGTGTAAGATCATACGCCCAATCAAAACCAGCAACGAGCGGAATCCGTTCATCGTCATAGGCGCGAATAAGGTGAATCATATTCTCATTGATCTTTTTCCATTCACTCCACGACATACTGCCGAGCTGTCCATGAAAGAGTGTCGGTTCATTGAACAGTTCGTAGAATGCTACCGTGTTATTGCCTTTGAAATGCAGGGCGATGGTGCGCCAAAATTCGTAGGTCTCCTGACGCGTGGTGATGTATTCCGGATTTTGGAACAATTCCATCCCGAGGTTGCCGATACAATGCCAATCGATGATGACATACATTCCAAGTTCCGTGCTCCAAGCAACCGCCTGGTCAAGAAGTTGAAGATATTTTACAGGTGTGCGCATACGCCATGAAACAGGATGGACGGGAAGACGAATCAGTGTTGCCCCGAACTCTTTTGCCTTAACAAACAAATTTTTATTCCACTGTCCCTCCTGTTCGATCTTATCCGGATCGGCAATTGCCACTCCTCGAAAGAGCATGGTATCTCCCAGAGAATTGACAAATTTGTTCCCTTTTACTTTTATCAGAGGGAGTTTTTTTGCATTCGGATTGTTGACAGGTTGATGTTCCGGATCAGAATTATTGATCCAATCAAATAGATTCTTTTGCTTCTTGTCGTGTTGCGCACCGGCAATGTTGATCGAAAGCATCAATGCAGTGATCATAGATAGAATTAGAATATTTTTCTTCATCACAGCTCCACGTTTGAGAATGAGAGATGAAAGGCATTTTTCGCACCGTAATAAACAAAGATCTTGCCAATAAAACCATATTTCATGGGTCTAATTATCCACCTCTTTTAATCACTCGAAAATTTCAATGTCCCCCCAATATAATGAGCGATACCTTTACCTCATATATATTTCAGCGTATTGTATCATTGTACGCACTCTTTGTCTTTTTTTGTTTCCAAACGGACCGCATGAAATAGAAAATCATATTTCCCGTGAAGTACCAGGCTACTTTTAGAGAGAACAACATCTGTTTCATTCAGAATCATTTTATCAGAAGCTGTCGAAGAGTACATTATTAAAGCAATGATAGCATGAGCTTGATGTGCGGTTATTGATAACGCGGTTTTTGATCTATTAAAAATTTGACGGCAGCTACCATTTGGTTTTGTACGGTATGGATGGAAATTGAGAGAATCTCTGCAATTTCTTTATAGCTCAAACCATCGAAGCGATTCATACTGAAAATAATTCGTCTTTTCTCCGGCAGTTGTTGAAGTAAATTGTCAATGGCATTTTTCGATTCTTCGTAGACAATGAATTTGTCTGCACGCAAATCGGATGTTATATTTTCCTTAACGACAGTTTCGATGCCCTCTAAATGAATTTTGTTTTTCTTGAGATAGTTTAACGATTGGTTCTTCACTGCAGTGTACAGGTACATTTTCAGGTTGGTTGATAATTCAATCTTTTCCTTCTTGAGCCATATATTGAGAAACACATCCGAAACAGCTTCTTCAGCAAGAGTTGCATTCTTAACAAATTTGCACGCGAAGTGACATAATGCAGAATAATGTCTTTCGAATAGAATTTTTAACGCCTGCGCATCATTACTCTTGATGCGTTGAAACAATTCCTCATCATTTATTAATATATGGCTTCGCATTTAAAAGACGATTCGTTTTGGGCTGTAAGAATATGTTCCAGACCTAGTATAAGAATTATTCCCGATAATCGAGATAATTATTTAAATAATGAACAATATCCACTATTAATAGTACCACTCCAATGATTCTCAAAAATTTTATTTGGGATGAGAATCTCTGCCTTCACAATGTGAGTCGTCAATGGTTTTTTTATATCCACTGTAATACACGAAATAAATAGTATCCTTAAATGAATCTTCATTTCCTTTTTAACAATACTTCCAGTTGCAATCCTCATAGGATGGAAAGAACCGGCATCGCTGATCCCGATCTTTATAATGACACTCTTGTTAAGTTCCGGGTTGGGATACGGTATTGAGAGGTATGGCAATTGACGTTATACAAAATTGATAGTTTAATAAGCAATATTCTGAGTGTGTACTCAGCTTGTTCACAATAACACTTCAGAAATACTTTTTGACTTTAACACTTTGGACAAAAAGAACTACTACCTGTCCTGCTATTCTGAATCAGATTTTTTTTGCAAGTGGCTAAAAATCTACCACACGTACGTTCCTACCGCTCCGCCGGATAAGTACGAGGTTATTGTTTTAGTGCCTGTGAGGATCTTAAACGCCTGAGGAATTTGGTTGTCGTTCAAAACGATCAGAACATTTTTCCCTTCTGGAGTTTTGAATGCAACGTTCTGTAATCCATCCGGAATTGTCGAAGCAATTCGTACGGAACCCGGACGGACAAATTTTGATGCGTGAGCAATAATGTAATACGCAGGATTGCGAATAACGGCACTGCCGACGATGGTGATCGCACCAAGACATTGCGTACACCCGCCATTCGTATGTGGCTGCAGATTTAAATCGGATGCGAGATTCCACTCCAGCACAGTGCGGCACCAGTTGCGTGTTCCACCGATCGTCAACGTTTTGATGTGCCAACTCAGGTTACTGGCAAAGTTGCCGGGGGCGCCGATCCATTGTTCGGTGAAATATAGATTTTTGTCAGGGTGCGCGTTATGCACCGTGGAAAGATCCGTAATGCTTCCTCCATACAAATGAAATGCCGAGCCATCCACATATTTTCTCGCATTAAGATCGTTCAGGATTGCGATTGGGTAATCCGTACGATCGGCATTGTGATCATAGATGATAATTTTTGTATCGATAGTGTTTGCCGCGAATGCAGGACCTAGATTATTTTTGATGAACGTCGCTTGCTCTGCCGCCGACATAAGCATACTGGGATTGTTTCCCCCGTAGAGCGGCTCATTCTGAATTGTAATCGCATCGATCCGAATTCCTTCTGCTTTCATTCCCTGAATATATTTTACAAAATACTGAGCATAGGCGCTGTAATATTGCGGCTTCAGACTTCCGCCGATGGAATTGTTATTCGTCTTCATCCATGTTGGTGCCGACCACGGTGATCCAAGAATTTTGATGTCGGGATTGATCGCGAGAATCTGCTTCAACACCGGAATTAGATCGGTGCGTTCAGGATCAAGGCTGAAATGCGCCATTGTTGTATCGGTTTGTCCGGTGGAAAGATCGTTATAAGAAAAAACATGATCGCTGAGATCTGAAGCGCCAATGCTGATACGCAGGTAACTAATACCGATGTTGTTGCCATCAGTCGCAAATAACTCCCTCAACAACGCATCTCTTGAGGCATCGTCCATGTGGTGAAGAAGGGTTGCACTTCCACCGGTAAGCGCACATCCGAAGCCTTCGACCGTTTGAAATGTCTGGGTTTCATCCACTTCGATAGTTGCAAAAGTACTCGCGGTGATGGTTTGGCCATCATTTTGTTTTTGAAACAATACGGATTTATCCGGATTGGTGAGCCAGAATTCTGTCGATGAGGCGGGGGGAGGGTTGTTTTTCACAGAATTACTAGAATCTGCACTGCAAGAGAGCAACGTTGTTATACTCAAGAAAAAATAAAGAGATTGCAATACATATCTGGAGTTCGTTTTCATGAGATATAATTTCGATAAATACAATAATTTTTGGATGATCACTGCTGATTATAATATGTATATATGGAATAATAGCAACATATACTACTGGTAAATATATTTCTATGTTGCTCGGTTATCGTTTGAATCTGGCTTGCAAATCTGTATCTCGGATCCCACAACATTGACAAGAAGTCGTTTAGGTGGAATAAATTCTTCCGAATGTTTCACCTTCAGTATACTCATTATTAAAATCGATAAAATGTTTTCCGAAAATATTAACGCCTTTTCATAATTACTCTTGATCTGTCAAAATAATTCCTTGTTGGCAATATGTTTGTTTTCTTGCATCTAAGATTGCAGATCTTTTTTAAATGACATTCACTTCGACAAAGCTTGTTCAACTGGTAAAAATATGTACTATAACAGAAGTAACATTCAAATTCCGTAGCGGGCTCTTTTCACATAATCCATTATTTAAAAGATAGATTCCCGATACTCCCGACAAGCTGGGATGGGAATCCAACATAGCCCGTTACTTTAGATTCGCTCGTAAAGCGGCAAGGAAAATTCTTTAGCAACGGAGGCGGCTAACTTCTTTCCTTCATTACTCAATGCCCAATAAAAAAGACAAGTAATGGGATGCTCCTTCTGAATGGACTTAATTGCTTTGATCATCAAGCTTTTTGCCAATCCCCTGCCACGATACTCCGGCAGAACGAGTGCCGAGCATAAGTATATGGAATCATACTTTACTCGTAAAGGATTTTTTTTTAACAATTCCCGTTCGGTTATTTTGCTCGTAATAAATTGTTCCATCAATGTATGCGTCGTTGGAATGACCAGAATCCAGGCAATCGGTCCCTTGCTTGTGCTCTTCTCTGTCATCGTATTCGGATGAATTCTTTTGAGCCTGAGCATAACTTTTCTATCGATAGAAATTTGCGAGGGATCTTTTTTTGTCGCGAAAAAATCTTCTGCAAGCTGCATCATTCTGACGAGATTATTTTTGGGCATGGTGTTCATGATCGTATAAACAAAGTAAGAAAGAGTTATGAACAACTCAAAACAGAATGAGCAGTTTTGTGTGTCACAGTTGCTGGCATGAAGAACGATAATGATAGTAACTACTTCAACAGCATAGAATTTAATTTCTGCAGGTTATGCTTTCTCGTTTTTGGACTCACGGGCGGAAACACGTATCGCTAAAAACAAACGGAATAATTCTCGTGTTACAATAACGATTATTCCAACTCTCCCATCAACTGCCGAGGACGGATGACGCGAACACGGTCTCCATTCACAAGAATTTCTGCCGGACGCAGCCGGCCATTGTAATTAGAGCTTAACGTAAAACCATATGCGCCAGTGGTAAGTACCGCAAGATAATCCTCGGCATTGCTTTTCGCGAGCAATCGATCCCGGGCAAAAAAATCGGTGCTTTCACAGATCGGACCTACAACGTCCACCTTTTCGGTTTCGTATGTATTGATGGACAGAGGAACAATTTGATGGTACGCTTGATAGAGGCTGGGTCTCAGTAAATCATTCATGCCGCCATCAACAATAACAAATTTCTTATTCGTATTTTCTTTAATGGAAATGATGCGCGTGATCAAAACGCCGGCATCAGCAATAATTGAACGGCCTGGTTCAATCCAGAGAGAACAGCCCGTTGTTTGCAGAATGGGCAGCACTGCCACAAGAAATTCCGCCGGGGTTGGCACATTGTTGTTCGATGTTTCCTCTTGTGGGAGCGCCTCATGTGAAACGGCATTGATGTATTGAACGCCAAAACCGCCGCCGAAATCAATGTGCGTAAGGTTGATACCAGTCTCACGCAGTTTCCCGATCAACCCGACAATATAGTTTGCTGTTGCGACAAACGGTTCCACTTTCGTGATTTGTGAACCGATATGCGTGTGAATGCCGACCAATTCCAAGGATGACAACGTTGCGGCATACGTGTACACTTCTATCGCCTTTGATGCTTCAATGCCGAACTTCGACGATTGCAAACCTGTCGTGATATACGGATGACTTTGTGCGTCAATATCTGGATTAATGCGCAATGAGATGCGGGCTTTCTTTCCCATCCGAAGCGCTACACGTGAAATGGTGTGCAGTTCAGACACCGACTCAACATTGAAAGAAAATATATTCTGTTGTAACGCAAATTCGATTTCATCTTCTCGCTTCCCAACACCTGCAAAAACAATCTTGTCTGGAGAAAATCCGGCTTTTAACGCCAGATACAACTCACCCGCAGAGACTACATCCGCCCCGGCACCTTCCTTGACAAGTAATTGTAAAATATGATGGTTGGCGTTTGCCTTCAGTGCATAGCACACGTGGTGGCTGATGTCCCCCATCGCGCTCTTGAGAGAACGATATTTTTCTATAAGTTGGTTCTTACTGTACACATACAGCGGCGTGCCGTACTCTTCTGCCAATTCACTCAACGGAATATCTTCACAATAGAGGATATTTTCTTTATAGGCGATGTACTTCATGTGTCAAGTTCAATCTTCACTGGATCATCGAGTGTCAACAACTTAAATTGTGAATAAAAATTTGTTGATAAAAATTTCATACGGAATACGCACTGTCATGACGACCGTGAGAATAAAATTCCGAAACGGATCTAACCGCATCAACATAATAACAAGAAGTATTCCGAAGAATCCTATTTGCCGATACCGTTCGCCTATTTCAGCCGGCAGTATCGCTGACAAAACATGCGAACCGTCAAGCGGCGGCACTGGAATTAAATTAAAAACCGCCAGAAAAATATTTAATGTAATTCCAGCCGCAAACATATGAATCAAAAACGATGCAATTTCACGTTGAAAACTATTTTCAATCAGTTCTAACGGGCCGAAAAAGCGTTCCGAAAGGATGTATAATACTGCGCAACAAAACGCCACGAGCAAGTTGGAAAACGGCCCAATAGTAGATACCAAGATGTCATCGCGGCGAAAATTGCGGAAGTTTGCCGGATTGATCGGTACCGGTTTTGCCCACGCAATAAAGACAGAACCAGCAGCGAGATATGAAAGGAGCGGAATAGCGATGGAACCAATCGGGTCAATGTGGGGAATTGGATTGAGCGTCAATCTACCGGAATCACGCGCAGTAGAATCACCAAGATGCAGTGCCATCCAGCCGTGTGCTACCTCGTGCACAACGATGGAAAATAAAAGAATCGGTAATATGTAGAGAGAATCCAATGAAGCGCCCTTTCAAATACAATCCGTCCCGCAACAAGGCGGGACGGGCATAAATCGTTTTCTCCACGTATTTTATATGTACCTAAAAATGTGGAGGAATTCAAGGAGTTAACCATTTGAATCGTTGCATCTACAGTTCTGTTTTTCTATATTCTTTTCGTAAGAGTTTAGATTTTTCTATTCACTTAGACTGCCCGAGGTTTCAAATGAATACCAGGTTCTTCTACTTGCTCACTGGTCTCTTTTGTATTGCAGCACTTCTCAATGCACAAGTTCCATCTGTTCAATTGAAGATAAAAGAAAAGTCCGGTTTCTTGGGGATGGGCGGACCACGCACCGTAAGGATAGATTTATCAAACGAGAGCCGGCAGCAGCCTCTCACCAGTGACAACGTGAACAGCGGACAGTATTTCTACTTTCTAGTAACGCCCGTAGAAGATTGGCAACTCGATCAGGATTTTGTAAAAGATCAACTTGCCAAGGTGAACATTTATCAGAACGAGAATAAAATACTTATTGCATGGAAGGGAGAGTTAATCACAGGAGATAAAATTTCAATCCTTATCGGATTTCCAAAGACAGTAAAACTGAATCAGCTCTTTCTTTTTCAATGTCCTGTTGATGAAGCGATGAGTCAAGCAGAATTTAAAGTTCCGACCGAGCTTTGGCCCGGCTATACACTGATAACGAATCTCTCTATGCAGGCTGAGGCTGCCGCATCAGCAAAACAATACAAACCGGCGATTGGAATCTTTGAACAAATTTTAAGCAACAACAATCTGCAGATCTTTCCTCAATATGATGAATCAAAAAATAAGCGTACGAAATGTTTCGATGGACTCTGCACCGAGACCTCGACGTCGTTTAATTCAGTTGCCACAAATGCACAATTGGATTTGAAGTCACGGATTGCGCAGGTCGATGGTTTCAAGCCCTCATTCAAATTCCTTCTCGATTCTTTACCGCGGACAGAGTGGAATATTGGTTCACTCGATCCAACGGTGGCGCCAATTTTAGATCAATGCCGAAATGCAATTTCTCGAATCGCGGAAATTCGCGATTCACTTCAACGTGTGCTGGACGATCAAAACGTGCGATGGATTATCGAAGGATCGTCGACGAGTAAAAACGGCTACCTGTACGCTGCAATGATCGAAGCGTTGGCATCAGCATTTTCATCGCTCAACTTTGCCGACACTGTTGCTACAGATTTGAAAGTAAAAATTCCAGAGGATCTTCAGGCACGGCTGGCGAAATATAATATCACAGAATCATATGAAACATTCATACGAATTTGTAATGAACGATACCAGACACATCTTCCTATCTTCCAGATTGATTTTCTTCCGAATTTGAAAAAAGACACAGTTTCTTTTTCATTGCCCTACTATTCCATGCTGAAGGCGGTGAATGATTATTACTACGGCAATTTCACCAGCGCGAAGGAAGAAATTTTCCGCATCTTCCGTATATGCTTTGAACCGGAGATCAATAGCCGATTTGATATGATGCGGGTGGTTATTGCCAACCGCGAACAGAACATTTCCCAAGAGGTGATGAAAATGCTCGACGAAGCGGCGCAATTTGAAAGAGCAAAAGATCTTCAGAATGCCCTGGATAAATACCGACAAGTCACACTCATCGCACCTAACTTTGCCTATGGGCATTTCACTGTTGGGAAGTACTACACTCGCACCGGTGAGCCAATTCGCGCCATTTATTCTTACCAACGAGCATATCAGATTGATACACTCTACTTGAGCGCCTATCGCGAGAGTTATAATCTTTACATGAGGCAAAGCAACTTCAAAGAAATTATAAGTTTTCTGACAACAGCAATCGCAAAAGGAAATGATTATTGGGAAATCAATTTTGACCTTGGCATTGCTTATCTCGGTGACGCTGATCCAGCACGTGCTATTCAAAGTTTTGAACATGCGCTTGCACTGAATCCGAAGAGTTATAAAACCAATATTTTACTGGGTAAAGCGCACCAAGATGTGAAAAATTACCAGAAGGCGCGTGAGTATTTTAACAACGCTATTGGTCTCGATCCCACGAAACAAGAGGCGGTCGATTTCCTCACAAAACTCAATGACCTTCAGCGAACCGGCAAGTAGTTCTTAATTTTGGAGGTGTGATACAAAAAGGGATTCATAATGAATCCCTTTTTGCTTTTCACTCAATCGGTTCTTATATTTATAAACGCCCAATTTCAAGCGTTTTGAAGAACGTCCAGCGTATTGGGCATTTTTCGCAACGGGCACGTGGCGAAACTGGCAGACGCGCTAGCCTTAGGAGCTAGTGGAGCAATCCGTGTGGGTTCAAGTCCCTCCGTGCCTACGGATTCATATCAGTATGTAAAGGAAGTCGGACGTGGAAGTTACTGTTGAGTCGTTGTCAGATGTCTTGCGTGCGGCGGAAATTACAGCTACACCGGAAGACCTCGCACCTCATTTCAACAAAGCATATTTGGAATATCGCAAGAAGATTGAAATTCGCGGATTCCGAAAAGGCAAAGCGCCGATTGATATAGTCAAGAAATTGTACGGTGATCTCATAGAGAATGATTCTCTTCATGAAATTGCAACGGAATTTTATCGGCAGGCTGTGAAAGAGAAAGAGTTAAAACCAATCGGCGAACCCATCCTTGTTGATATGGATTACAAACATGGTGAAAGCTTTCGATGTAAAATCCAATTCGACGTCCGGCCTCAGATTACGATCAAAGATTACAAGGGCATTGAAGTAGAAAAGATCGTTCACACGATCACAAAGGATGAAGTGGGAAAAGAACTCGTCCGCCTCCAGCGAGCCAATGCAACACTGGAAGAAGTAGAAGCCGTCGCTTCTCCAGAACACATCGTCACAGTTACTTTGCAGGACTTGGATGAAACGGGAGCACCGCTGATTGGTATGAAGAGTGAAAATATTCGTTTTTATCTCGCCGACGACCAGCTTGAACAACCGTTTAAGGATGCATTAAAAGACGCCAAGAAAAACGGCGAGTACTCTGTGCAGTTTGAGCACAAACATGATGAACATACACATACCGTCAACACGCAAATCATCGTCAAGAAAATAGAAAAGGTAACGTTACCGACTTTAGACGATGCTTTTGTCGCCAAAGTCACGAAAAACAAATTCACGACAGTCGAGACATTGCGCACGAATATCAGAGAAGAGATTATCACTTACTGGAAAGAAAAAAGCGAGCGGCAAGTCATCAATTCGCTGACAGCGGAAATCATCCGTCGTCATGAGTTCCAGGTGCCGGAATCGCTCATTCGTAGCGTGTTGGAAGGATTGTTGGAAGAAGTCAAGAATGAATATCCGGATAAACGCCTGCCATCCGAATTTAACGAAGATAAGTTTAAAGAAGAGAACCGCGCATACGCAATCTATCAAGCAAAATGGGCTCTCTTGCGTGAAGAATTAATCAAGACAGAGAACGTTGCTGTTTCAGATGAAGATTTAGAAAAGCTGGCAGAAGAGGAATCGGCCAAAATTAAAATTCCAAAAGATCGCCTTATCAACTATTACAAATCTTCCGAGCAAATCAAAGACCGGTTGATCGGCGATAAATTATTAAAACTTCTTGTGGAGTCCGCGAAGATCAAGGAAGTTCCAGAAAAAGTATAAGCAAGCAGAAGGAAGAATTCATTATGAACTATCCGGAAATTTATAATCAACTCGTTCCAATTGTCGTGGAACAAACCGGCCGCGGTGAGCGGTCGTTCGACATTTTTTCGCGGCTCTTAAAAGAACGCATTGTATTTCTCGGTACTCCCATCGATGACACAGTTGCCAGTTTGACAATTGCCCAACTGTTATTTCTTGAATCGGATGATCCGGATAAGGATATCCATCTGTACATCAACAGTCCTGGCGGGAGTGTGTCCGCCGGACTTGCCATTTATGATACGATGCAGTATATTCGACCAGATGTTTCCACAATTTGTATCGGCATGGCGGCAAGTATGGCGGCTGTGCTGTTGGCAGGCGGAATGAAAGGAAAACGTACGGCGCTGCCCAACGCACGGGTGATGATTCATCAACCGTGGGGAGGCGTGCAAGGTACTGCATCGGATATCAGCATTCAGGCAGAGGAAATTCTTAAAACGAAAAAGCGTATAAATGAAATTCTTGCCGTACATACAGAACGTCCATTGGCTGATATTGAAAAAGATACAGATCGTGACTATTACTTAGCCGCCAGTGAAGCGAAAGAATACGGAATAATCGACAATATCCTTGTGAAGCGGACGGCTGAAATAAAGAAAGAGAAATAATCGTTCACCTAATACGGCAGTGGTACGAAGCCGAAAATTATATGGCACAAAAACCTAGGCAGGGCGAAAAAATAGCGTGTTCCTTTTGCGGACGCACTCCAGAAGAGGTCAACAGCATCATCGCGGGACCGGATGTCTACATCTGCGATCTCTGTGTTGCCAGTTCCGTTGATATCATCAAAAATAATATGGCGGCAATTAATGCTCGGCGGTTTGGCTTCCGTCGTTCGCTGACACCTGTTGATATCAAGAAGGCACTCGACGAATTTGTGGTAGGTCAGGATTTAGCCAAGCGCACGCTTGCAGTTGCCGTGTACAATCATTACAAACGAATCGACGCCAGCGATCAGATGGCAAATCTTGATGAAGTGGAAATCGAGAAGAGCAACATTTTGCTTGTAGGCCCGACCGGAACCGGCAAGACTCTGCTGGCACAAACACTTGCCCGTATTCTTGATGTACCATTCGCCATCGCGGATGCGACAACACTGACGGAAGCCGGCTATGTAGGGGATGATGTTGAAACGATTCTTGTCTACCTCCTGCAGAACTCTGATTACAATGTTGAGAAAGCCGAACGCGGCATCGTTTATATCGACGAGATAGATAAGATTGCACGCAAAGGCGACAGCGCGTCTATCACGCGCGATGTCTCCGGCGAAGGCGTACAGCAAGCGCTGCTGAAGATTCTTGAAGGCACCATTGCGGGCGTTCCACCGAAAGGCGGACGCAAGCATCCCGAACAGAGTCTTATCAACATCAATACAAAAAATATTCTTTTTATTTGCGGCGGTGCGTTTGACGGATTAGAAAAAATTATCGAGCATCGCATCAGTCAAAATCCTGTCGGGTTTGGTGCCGATTTGAAAGGTAAAAAAAGCAGGTCGCGGGAAAAATTACTGCAACAGGTAGAACCGGGCGATTTGCTCAAGTACGGACTTATTCCAGAATTTGTAGGCCGCTTACCTATCACCGCTACACTTGATCCGCTTGACGAGGCGGCGCTTCTCAATATTCTTACTCAACCGCGTAACGCCATTGTGAAGCAGTACCAAAAACTTTTTGCGCTGGAAGGTGTAGAGTTAGAAATAGAAGAAAATGCTCTCAAGTCCGTGGTCGATAAAGCGATGGAACGCGGTACAGGCGCTCGCGCTCTTCGTTCCATCATCGAATCGGTGATGCTCGATGTCATGTATCACTTACCCTCTCGAGAAAATGTCTCAAAGTGCATCATCACCAAAGATACAATCGTCAAAGCGAAGGATCCGGTATATTTATACGAAGAGCGGAAATCTGCATAACAATAATAGGCTCTCGAAATCTTCCAGTACGTTATCAGTGAGTCAAACAAATGCCCGCAGGATATTCTCTAACGGGCATGTTGTTTATTGCAAGAAATAATTTTCTTAAGATTATTTTTTTACGATGCGGGGATCCCCGTTCCGCTAACACAATGAATCTTTATATCATTGAAAAGTACCGCGATTACTGTTTTGTTTCGTTACTTTTAAATCCTGAAGCTGCGGTGCTTTCACTTTCAATTCAAATCTGTACCCTTCAAGTGTTCCCATCGGGAACCATGAAAAAGACATTGTCCAGCAATGGAGATCTCGTGTGACGCTGACAGATGAAAAGTAATGCTGTTTCGCGACAAAATTGTACCAGCCGCTCGTAGAAATCTGCCACTTCTCTGTAAGATTAAACGAAAGACTTGCACTCAGTTGGGAAGTGCGAGAATAGTAATTCGGATCTGGCTGCGATTGTGAAAAGTTGTAACCGAGTGTGACATTCCAAGGAATGCTGAAATCGGCATCTTCCCTGTCATAAATGGAATAGTATATCTTTTTCTGACTTGGCTGTGTTGATCCCTCGCCTGATGCCGCCGCCTGTTCTTGCTTTACTTTATCCGGAATACCTGCCTCACTTGGCTTCTGCTTCTTATCACCCTTAAATGATGTGGATAAGCTGAGCGAGAAGGCTGTTAAGTCGCCGAACCTGCCTTGTTCTTTCAAAAGAAACTTGTTCACGCGAGCGCCATGTCCGTTGTTGGCTGACGGATCAAAGGCATAGAGATTATAATTTGCACTTCCACTAATGCCGAGGTACTGTCCAATATCTGTTCGGTAGTTAATATTGACATCGGTGAAATTCATTGAGTCCGCTGCAAAATTATAACTCACACCTCCGCTAATATTTAATAATTGGATTTTATCTTCTGTTTTCGCGCTGTCGTTCTTTTGATATTTCATCTCGAAGTTGTTTCCGACACCGAAGGAACCGGTCATCGAATACTTCTGCATGTTGTCGCCGTAGATTTGCTTATTATAAAACAAACCGAATGTTGGCGTCACCGTCTGGCGGAACGCTGTAACACCAAACATATTCGGCTGGAACATCCCAAAGAATCGTGTGCTCACATTAACACCGGTGTTGAGGTTTCCATTAATAATCCGATCCCGAGTGCTGTTATAGACACGCAGACTGTCGCCCGTGTCGATTGCCGGCGTCGTTGTCTGCGTCCACGTCCTCGTATCACTCATCGAGAAAGAAGGCGACACCGTAAAATAGCCGAGCTTGGGAGATATACTCAGCGAAAAACTTTGGGAGAGTGCTTGCGTGTGAGTATTGGTAAAATCGTTCATGGAGCTGAGCCCCACTTGTGTTGTATCCAGCTTGGCTGAAATTGTTGATGGGCTTTTATGAAGAGTATTGTTAAAGTTTGCACTGTAATTAAATCCTAAAAGCTCGACAAAACTCAAATCGGCTTCTGGCATCGTTGAAAGTCCGCGTGTTTTCGTTTTCTTGCGAAATGGAAAGACCGTTCCTTGAGTAAAAGCAATCGAGGGAAGAACTTCGCCGGTCTCATCAGTAACCAGGTTTTGATCACGCGACAGGTTGATCGATAACCATCTGTTAGAAGATTCCCAGCTCTTTGAATAGGCGGCATACGAGTACATATTCTGCTGAAGAATTTCACTGAGATTGAAGCTATTGTTCTTGAAAAAGTTTCCGTCCATAAAAGTGAAATTCACACTGAGATTTGATGACGGAGTAATTTGCTGGCCGTGTGTAATATTGACATAATACTCGCGCGTTTTGCTGTAGCCTGGATCGCTGGGTTCGCCCTCTGGAGAGCTTGTGATCCGGGCTGTGATACTGCCGCCAAATTTGTACCGAAGTGCATAGCGTATGTTTGTTTGATTTTGCCATCGTCCCCGCGAGTAGAGATCGAATATCGTTGCCAGATCCCAATAATCGCTGGCAGCCCAATAATATCCTAAATGGCTTAGGTACCATCCAAACCGATTGTCGTTGCCGTATGCCGGGGCGATTAAACCGGACGACCGTCCGCCGTGCGCCGGGAAAACTCCGAATGGTAAAGCAAAGACGGGAACATCAGCAACATATAAATATATGGGCTCCGCCACAACTTTATCACGCACAAATACTTTCATCTTTGGACTGCCAAAATAAAAATGAGGATTTTTTAAATCGCACGTAGTATAAATGC
Source organism: Ignavibacteriales bacterium (assembly GCA_026390575.1). Lineage (NCBI taxonomy): Bacteria > Pseudomonadati > Ignavibacteriota > Ignavibacteria > Ignavibacteriales > Ignavibacteriales bacterium. Next base: position 314,676 of record JAPLFR010000015.1, on the reverse strand, counting down.
CGTCTGCGACACAAAGTACGTCGGGGTCAACTTTTTTAATCTGATCACCGACGTAGTACCCATTATCCATCTGCGTGTTGCCAATAGTAATCTTTCCTTTCCGCGTGCGGAAATTATATTTCACTTGATCGCCTTTGTACTCTTCACCGCCATCGCGCATAATCGGCTTGCCAATGACAGAATCGGCTTTCGCCGTATCCGGTACACCATGTGCAATCAGAGTAGCATTATCCCAATTCACGTTCACACGTTCAGCCTTCAAACCGGTAGTTTGGTACTGCATCTCGCTCTTACCGAACAAATTCATATAACGCGTACGGAGAGAATAAATAATAGAATCTTTCGCGGAATAATTTATAACAGTGTCAACGCCTGCGCTTGCACTACGTTTTGTAGTGTCTTGAACAGACGTCTGTATCTTCATTGTATCGGCTGACACTTTTTGAGCGTGTGCCTGTTCAACAACAAGAAGAATAAGAAAGAATAATAATGAATGAACCCGAGTCATAGTAAAATTAAGATAGAAAAAAATGCAGAGAAGTGCATTGGATGGTGTATCGTTGGTTGCATCGTATTCTTCATCAACAGAGATGATTGATAACTATGATGGCTATCGCCATTCACCAAGCTCCGAGTTGAGCGCACACCATCACGCCATAGAACTGCTTTTCAAAATTTAAGCTTGCATACGTATACACACCAAGTCCGGCGTACGCAGTGAAACGCCAGAACCATTGCGCTTCAACCGGTACACTGATGCTTGTATTCGTCGTAATATCGGTTTGAGTCTCGTATGCTGCGCGCACCAATCCAAGGCCGGCACCAACAGAGACATAACCGTAATCCATTTGCCAAATGGGTCCGTAAAGAATTCCATAGTCTGCCATTTTGTAGATTGTATATGACTGATCAACCTTTTGCACGGTTGGATTATTATTTGTCACGCCAAGCATTCGTGCACTCATAATGCTTCGGTCAAATTGATAACAGTATACCATACCGCCATTCATCGCAAAAGTTTTGCCAACTAAAGCCGGGCCAGCGCCGAGATTTACCCACCATGGATGGTGCTGACGAACGGGTTGAGAGTTCAGATTGTCAAAATAGAGCGAAGACCCCGCGTTTATTTCAGTAGTGATTTGTGATTGTACTTGACCAATCGGAAATAAAATAATAATCCCGCAGAGCAATCCCACAGAGCATACCTGATTCATGAATTCCCTTTTTCGCTTAATCGTTCACTTACATAGTACACAATATAGGAAAAAGTCCGTACGACGGCACGTGTTCTTCTCCTCAAAAGACGAATTCAGAGTACGGATAGAAACAGCCAGTATACTGCAGTATTCAGCATGGTCAATGGAATACCGATTTTTGCAAAATCCCAGAATGTAATTGTATGGTGAGATTTCTTTTCGGCATTTTGAATAATTATTATATTACTTGCCGCGCCAAGAATAAAAAGATTACCAGCAATTGTACTGCCTGCTGCCAGCGCCATGAACCCCTTTGTCATTGTACCTGCATGTATGAGCATTGGCTGATATAGTGCCACCAGGGGCACGTTCGAAATGAGCTGGCTGAACACAATGCTTACGCTTAATATCATCCCTGTCGAGGTAACGTCTTGTTTGCTTTCTGCAAGAATATGTTGAAAGAATCCAGATTTCCAAACCGAATCCATCAGCACAAACATCGATGCGAAAAATAGTAGCGTATGCCAATCAATCTTTCTCATGATGATCCACCGCTGCTTACTTCCTATGAGAATTGGCAATGCAGAAGCCAGTGCGATGTAGGTTAAGCGAAATTCAATGTCGAATCGAAGAACGACTGACAGTATTTTCAGTGCAATCAACATTGCAACAATTTGAAATGAAAATTTTGATAGAAACGCAAGTTCTTGATTCCGAATCGGTTCCTGCGAATATTTGAGCGGTACATCATGAAAGTCGCTTCTGTAGAAAAGCTTGAGCAAGATATACGCAATACATAAGTTAAGAACTGTAGGAATGAACAGCCATCGGAAAAACGTACCAAACGGATCACCAATTTTTCCGTTGAGCGCAATAAGCAGGTTTTGCGGATTACCGATTGGGCTTACAACACTTCCGATCGTGACAGAGAACGCAAGCGCCAACAGCAGAAGTTTCGGCGACATTTCATGTTTTCGGGCAAGGAGAAGCACCACTGGTGTTCCGATGATGGCAAGTGTATCGTTCATGAGAAGAGCGGAAGCACCGCCGAAACCAAATATAATAAACAGTATGAGAGAATCAACAGAGTGCGCTCGTTTGAAATATTTGTACGCCGCATGCGCGAGATATCCGCTTTCTTCCAGCGCCTGTCCGATAATAAACATTCCAAACAAAAAAATCATCACGTCAAAGTTCATCGCACGGAGAGCGTCGAATGGAGCAATCTGTCCGGTAAGAAGCACTATTCCAGATCCCAACGTCATTACTTGCCAGATCTGAAGCCGGATGTTTCCAATTTGCCGAATTGCGATAAGAACAAAAACCACTGCAAGCGTAAAGACCGAAATATTCATGAAGTAAACGATAATTGCATTTTTGCGTTCTGAGGTATTCTCTCTCTCATAACATTCCATTCCGTTTTCTCAAAAACCATTCGAGCGCAAAGACTAAGATAACAAGTGCAAGCATCCATCGGGAATTCCAGATTTCAATTTCTGCCGACTTGCTTACATCATGCGATTTGAAATTTGGCATCGTTGTCACATCATGATCAAGCGACCCTAAATTATTGCTCTCGTAATACCGTCCGCCTGTCTGTGCGGCAATCTGTTGAAGCAATGGTTTATTCATTCGTGTCTCAAGAAATTCTGCGTTTTGACCGCCGACAGAGAATGTGCCTTGATCACTGCCAATTGCCGCCCCGTTCACCATCACTGTTGCTGTAAATTTATATTCGCCTTCCTGCAAAGATTCAAACGCACCCTGATATTGACCGCTGCCAAGTGCGTCCAATACTATCGAACTTGTCTCACTTTCATGCCTGACGCGCACTTCTATCTGAGCTTCATCCAGCGGCTGAAAATTGTCATCATACACTTGAGCCATGAACTCAACCGCATCCTGCGTTGTGTAACTATGCTTTGATGATTGCACTCGAATCCTGCGCGAATCTTCCTGTGTTGTCAACCAGCGAATTGCGTTGCTGATAAAATGCTCAAGCATCAGTTCTGCTCCGCTTCCAGCATCTGACAACATGTTCCAACGCCATACACCATACCCGAGCACTGCGAGAGATTTCCTTTTGTTCACATTCCTTACTACAATAAATGGGTCAGTCAGCGGCATCGATTGTAATCGAACAGTGGCAAGCACCTCCGATTCGATCTTCGAACGGAAGTTCCCTTGTTGGCGGAACACAGGTGGAAGTTTGGACCAGAACCCAACGGTGTTGATAGTATTGCCAATTTTCAGGATCGGGTTATTCCGCTGCGTTTCTGGAATCGCGGCAAAGATTTGAAGCTCATTGCTTATAGCGCTTTCTACACTAAACGGTAAGAGCGGATCCAGTGTGTGCAGTTTTCCAAGTTCAATTGTTCTGCTCAAGAGTATGAAAAACGGTTTCCCTGCATCCGCAGCATCTAAAATCGCTTGCAAACTGCGCGGAAGACTGTGCTCTGTCGGGAATCCAACAAGCACAATACAATCAACCGTTTTCAGCGCTTCGGCATTCAAAGTGTTTTCATGAAATTGTCCATCGTTCTCCTCAATGAACGGCATGAGTTCGACATTCTTGTCACTCGCCATTGCACGCCGGATAAACGCTTCATCCTGACTTGGTGCACCGGCAATCAATGCCACGCGCAACTTGTTCTTTAAAACCTTGACGAAGAAATTCATACGATTATTTTGCGGCGTGAGTTCTCCCGGAAGACTCGAAACCTCTGCCGTAAATTTCTGCATCCCCTCTTTTTCCGTTATGAACGAGAGCGGAACAAGATAATCACGTGTACCACTTTCTAATGTCAACGACTTCTCATCAAGCAGTGTTGCACCGTCACGAAGTGATACCTGCACTCGCTCGCCGCCGAATCCAGAGCTGTGCACCGTTACATTGACAGGTAATTTGATTCCAGCGTATGTAATCTCATTCGTCAGCGTTTTTCGGATGAGAAGATCTCTCTGCTCGATTGTATCGCCAACACCAACGGTGAACACCGGCACACCCAATGCTTCTGCTTCATACAATGGATTCATCCCAATGGTTGAATTGCCATCTGTGATTAACACAACGGCTTGCAGGTTGGATGATACAGAAGTCTGTTTTTTCGATTTCAAGGCTTCAGCTATATCGGTCCCTTCACCTTTAAATGTCAACGAATCATCGGTAATAGCTGCGAGACTTCTGGCTTTTACATCGAAGAGCGAATATATCAATCTTCCATCTTGGCTGATGTGTTTCCAAACATCATACCCTAGAATTGATTTTACTGTTTCATCACGCCGCCCTGTACGGTCTGTTATTGCCATGCTCTGAGAATTATCCACCAGTATCGCAACAATGGGCTTATCGACAGAACGAGTAACGAGTGAAAGCAGCGGCTCGCCAAGAAGAAGAAATAATAAAAACAATCCGATACTACGGAGAGAAATGAGACCGTACCGTTTTGCAGATGAGACAGGCGGCACCGTACTACGATACACAAATAACGACAACAGAATGGAACACACAGCGGCAAGCAGAAGTAAAACAAAACGGAAGAGAATGGAAAGATGAAGCTCCGGCATTTGCAGTACTTACTTGAGATACAATATTTTGATCGAACGTATCGCGTTCGGTGTTTTCAGGCGAGCAAAATATATTCCAGATGCAACTTGGCGTCCATCATTATCTGTTCCATCCCAATGTTTCGTTCCTTGTGTACTTACTGCACCTTGAAAAATATTTTTAACACGCTGACCAAGAAGATTAAAGACTTCCAATTCTACATTCGTTGGTTCAGGTACTTCAAACATAATGAGAGTGGAACTGTTAAATGGATTGGGATAATTCTGATAAAGTTTGTACTGAGTAGGTACTACTTCTCCATTTGGAATAGGAAATCTTTCGATCAAACTATCTGGTGTCGGCTCAAGAGAAAAATAATCGGTTGGAGCACCCGATGGCGCCCTCCAAGTAACACCTGATTGATCCCGTGCGGTGACATATCCGACAGCTGTAGAATTCAGTTCAGTGAAAGGAAGTGTCATGAAATACTCGTCATTACTTGTTGCCGGAATGAACTTTGCAAGTTTGAACGTTGCGTCCCATGGTTGTTTGAAATAGAGGAAGACAGAATCCATACGAACAGAACCATTCTGTTTGATCCAAATAGTGATTTGATAGGAAGAATCGGTTTTCGTCACCATTGGTCTGTTGCTGAATACCGGGCCCAAGGACAATGCAGCAGCATTCACATCCACAAAACCACTGCCGTAATAATTATTTGGATACGTGGCAGTTTCAGATGTCCCATCTTTTCTCTGACTTGTCGTTCTCATCAACGCATCCCGCACTTGCATATTCGTCATTTGGGGATGAGCAGAAAGTATTAACGCCGCTGCACCGGCAATTAATGGCGTCGCACAAGAAGTACCTGAAGCATAATAATACCCAGTCGTGGTTGACCCGTCAGCCCAATACACTCCCATGCCTTGTGCAACGAGTTCCGGTTTGATTCGGCCATCAGCAGTCGGGCCACATCCGCTGAACACCGCAAGTTCACCATCCGATGATGTTGCACCTACCGAGATGATACTGTCAGCGTCGGCAGGAGATTCGAGTGTCGTATCTGCCCGTTGCGACTGGTTACTATATCCACTGATATATCCTGAATTTCCCATTGCTGTAACAACGAGCACACCTTTTCGTGCTGCAATCACTGCAGCCCGAGCAACTTTTGTTGTTCTTCCGTTCATATCGGTATTTGTATAGGTCGGCGTTGATACGAACTTCTTATACCCGAGGGAAGACGATGTAATATCAGCACCAAGACGTTCTGCCCATTCGAGAGCCGCTATGTACGTATCTTCTTCGCTGTTGAAATCGGCCGTGGTTCCGCTACTGTCCATTTCAGTCTTTGCAAGAAGAAACGCAGCACCGAACGCAGCACCTATCATATGCCCGTTATCAAATCCGCCGATAGCGGACAACGTGCCTGCACCGTGATCTCCTTGACCTGGACTTGTCGTGACTTCCCATGGTTGGAGCGAAACATCATCGATGTTATGAATAAAGTCATGTGTCGCAATCACTTGTACGTTTTTTAATGCCGCATGCAATCTGTAATTATTGAATCCATCATCCAGCATACCGATAAGAACACCAGTACCATTTACACCAAGAGCATGAAGATCAACAGCTTTCATATTGGTGAGTTGTGTTGCTGATGACCCATAGTTTATTCTCTGTACTCCCGATAATTTCTCAAGGGGGAGCAGCGGCATTGATGATGGCAGCGGTTGTAAGTGTTGAAATTGCACCACGTGTTCTATTTGAGAAACCACAGGCAAGGCATTGAGCATTTGGCATTGCTGCAGTGACGCTTCGACCGACACAGCGTTCAACCATCGTGATACTGTTCGTATCTTGACTCCCGTTTGTTTGATTTGAGATAGGACAGCTTCCGAAATTGGAACATCAAGTTCATCAATCAGCCTAACAGGAGGAAGAGATTTCGCGCGCCGATTGAGCGCACGTTCTGTAATACCTAATGATTGGGCAGTCTTTTGGGATTGCAAATTCGACATTGGTGACTTCGGCGTCCGGAGAATAATCCAATATGACCTGGTTTGATTTATCTGCGCTTCTCCATGACAGAATAAAAGCGAGACAGTCATAATTGCAATCCTGATGTGCTGGGAAGAGATCATCGGATTTATTACTTCAACAAAATCAATTTTGTTGAAAGTATGTTTGATTTCGTTTTCAAGCGCGCGATATACATTCCTGCTGCTACCGACATGCCGCGTTCATCGACTCCATTCCACCGGTACTGCTGGGTTCCTGATTGGAGAACACCGCGGAAAAGTGTCCTTATCAATTGCCCCATAATATTAAACACCGCAATCTCCGCTTCTTCGCTATTCGGCATATCAACAAGAAGTGTTGTGGAAGGATTAAAAGGATTCGGAAAATTACGGAGAACATATTTTGAGGGAATACCATTCGGTGTTTGCGATACGACCTTTGATGTATCGTTTTTGGGATTTAGACTAAATAATTCATCAGGAGCGTCAAATGGATTTTTTCGAGTCGATCCAGAATTATCCCGCGCAGAAAAATATCCTATCGAGGTCGAATCGATCTCTGCCTTCATCACAAAAGCGTCATATTCATCGGTAGTTCCGGTTGCTCTCAGCGCAACACGTTGGTATGTTCCTGCTGATGCTTTCTTATAAAATAAAAACAAAGAGTCCGCTATGAGTGATGTCTTTGATTTAATTTTTGTTGAAACAATATATGCGGTATCATTTGCAGTGATCGTTGGACGATTACTAAAAACCAGTCCCCAATATAAAACGGCATCAAGCGCATTGACATATCCCGAACCATAGTAATTATTTGGATATGAGAGCGAACCAATTCTACTATCATTCATAATATCTCGTTGTGCAGTGTTCATGAGCGCTTCCCGCACTTGCATCGGCGTCAAATCCGGATGGGCAGAAAGAACAAGCGCAGCTGCACCTGCGGTTAATGGTGTAGAAAAGGAAGTGCCGGCTCCGACAGAAATAGCGTTCGTTGATCCGCTTGCAAAATAGACGGACGAGCCTTGATTTACTACCTCCGGTTTTATGCGGCCATCGGCAGTGGGACCGGTCGAACTAAAGCTTGTCAGCATACCAGACGCATCGGTCGCTCCCACCGATACAATGCTGTCTGCATCCGCTGGAGTCAAAATCGATCCAGTTCCGGGTTTGGAACCCCATACAATTTTAACAACAGTACCATTGATATTGCGCTGGATAATTGTATCGGTTTTCGTCCAACCTTCATTTCCCATCGCCGACAATAACAGAACTCCTTTACGCGCCGCGATTAATCCGGCAAGAGATGTTGTACCCGTACGCCCATCCTTCATCTGATAGACAATATCACCGGCATTATAAATTCCAGCTGGATCAAAATCATCATAGCCGAGCGATGTTGAAATGATATCGACGCCGAGACGTTCCATCCACTCGAGGGCTTCGACGTAATTATCTTCTTCGAGTGTAATTTCGACGCTGTCGATTTCCGTTTTTGCGAGAAGAACAGAAACACCATAGGCAGCACCGATCATGTTTCCGTTTTGAAAGCCTGCCGCGATCGAAAGGGTTGCCTCTCCGTGATTTCCTTGACTGGAAAATTCTCCTGGCGCGATTGAAGTATTGCTGTCGCGTTGGACAAAATCATACTCAGCTACAACAGGAAGATTTTTCAATGCAGCATGTGTGGTGTGGTAATTAAAACCATCATCGTCCATACCAAGCAGAACACCCGTACCATTAATTCCGAGTGCATGGACATCAACAACTTTTGACCGTGTATGCTGGGTAAGCGAAGGACCATAGTTTATTCCATCGACATTTGTCTTCTGGAATGGCTGCTGCTCGTAATTCGTTTCCGGGTTCGAACGCTTCTGCACCATAACCTGCATGACCGATGCAACAAATGGTTGAGCTCTTAGAAGAGATACCTGTGACGGTGCTGCTTCGACTGAGGCAGCATTCAACCAACGCGATAGACTGTGAACAGTAACACCAAGCGTACGGAGCTGGTTCAGATATTCTTGCGCAACGGGGAGATCAAGTTGGTCAATAAGACGATGTGGAGAAATCACTTTTGCCCGGCGCTTGAGTGCCCGTTCGGAGATACCAAGAAGAGCGGGAGTGGCTGATTGAAGATTGATTGCTCCTTTATCGCGGAAGAACACCCACGTGCGCTGCAAAGAAGAGGACTGTGCACCAGCAACATCTGAAAGCAACAGTATCACACAGAATGCTATCTGCATTTGATTTTTTATCTGTGTTTTCACTTTGTTTCGCAATCAACTCTTCAGTTAAGACTTTGCATCTTGAACTAATTTTTCTACAATCTGGATTGCCGAAACACCTTCTGCCTCTGCATTGAAACTTGTCACAAGACGATGACGCAGCACGGGTCCGGCAATCGCTTTGACATCTTCGATGTCTGGTGTGAAACGTCCATGAAGAATTGCGCGCGATTTAGCGCCAAGAATTAAATATTGCGATGCGCGCGGACCGGCACCCCATCGAATCCAATTTTTAATGTATGCAGGTGCCTCTGACGAGGATGGCCGCGTGCGGTCTGCTAACCGAACGGCAAATTGAATGACGTTGTCTGCAACCGGCACACCGCGCACAAGATTTTGAAACTCAACGATATCGCCGGCAGAAAGAACGTGATCTACCGACGCATCATATCTGCTTGTTGTCGTTTTAACAATTTGAACTTCTTCCGCAAACGACGGATAGTCCAGCCAGAGATTGAGCATAAACCGATCGAGCTGGGCTTCAGGCAACGGGTACGTTCCTTCTTGTTCAATCGGATTTTGCGTGGCGAGAACGAAAAACGGTTCATCCAGCACGTACATTTCTCCGGCAGCCGTTACGTGATGTTCCTGCATTGCTTCTAACAGAGCGGCTTGTGTCTTTGGCGGTGTGCGGTTGATTTCATCGGCAAGAATAATGTTTGCAAACACCGGTCCATGGATAAATTTAAATGCCTTTGTCCTGGTGGAAACATTCTCTTCAATAATTTCCGTCCCGGTTATATCGCTCGGCATTAAATCGGGTGTGAATTGAATACGGCTGAATTTTAATTCCAGCGCCTGTGCCAACGTTTTAATGAGAAGTGTTTTCGCTAACCCCGGTACGCCGATGAGCAGGCAATGCCCGCGAGAGAGGAGTGTGATAAAGAGATGCTCAATGATTGTGTCTTGACCGACAATCACTTTGCCGATTTCTGTCCGCAGGTCTGCGTACGCCTTTGTGAGCCGTTTGATAGATCCAACATCGTCAGCTGGTTTTATTTTCGTTGCCACATGTTCACCACTATTTCCTATTGTATGTGCACTGCAGATCAGAGACGGATATCGACATAAATAGTTTTCTTCAGTTCATCGATCCATTCTGCATTTTGTTTATTGCGCTTCATGTAGAGCGCCAGCTGTTGGATGCGCTTGAAGTCGTCCTGCAAATTAATCGCATGCGGTGCCGTTCGTTTACGCATCCAAACAATATGGAAGCCGTACGAGGATCCTACCACCGTACGAAGCGGTTCACTGATTTCTCCTGCATTCATTTCTTTAATTTGTCCGGCAAAATCCGGTTGGAGCTGGTCAGCGGTCAGTGTACCTAAATCGCCGCCGATGGTTTTCGTGTCCTCATCCTCAGAATATTTGCTCGCTAATTCTGCAAATGATTTGCCATTGAGCGCTTGCTGCCGAACAGCCCGTAGTGTGTCGACTGCCGCAGAATCACTTGCGGGCCCCTTATCGATCTTCATAAGAATATGGCGTGCATGTACCGATTCACCGCGCCTGCCGAGCAATTGGATGATGTGAAACCCAAATTGGGTTTTCACAATGCGCGAAACATCGCCTTCCTTCATCGCAAACGCAGTTTCTTCAAATTCACGAACAAATACTCCGCGTTTTTCCCAGCCGAGGTCGCCGCCGCTCGCGGCAGAACCCGGGTCCGTTGAATATCGTTTAGCAAAGTCTGCAAAATCTCCGCCTGCTTTTATACTGTCAAGAATAGATTGCATAACCTGCCGCGTTTTTGCTTCTACCGCCGTGTCAGGTTTCGGTACAATGTAAATATGGCTCAATTCGAATTCTTCCGGAACCTGCGGTAAACTATCTTTAAACGATACAAAAAAATCTTCTACTTCGCGGGGCGTTACCGATAATGCGGCTTCGCGCTGCTGGCGAATCTTCTGTACCAGAAGCTGGTTTTTAATTTCGGTTCGATACTCACGTTTTATGCGGGCGATGGATTTCCCGTACATCTGCTCTACACGCTGTTCGGACCCAACCTGCCGGACGAAGTTTGCTATCTGCTGATCAAGCGCACGCGTTACTTCGTCTTCTGTCACTTCGATACTATCAATCAACGCTTGGGCAAGAACGAGTTTATCTGAAACCAATCCTTCGAGCACTTGCATGCGCAACCCGGGTTGGTTCGGATCCATACGATTTTGCACTGCAAGGAATGTAACGCGCTCGTTCAACTCCGATTCGGTAATAATCTCTTTGTCTACAACCGCTACAATCCGATCGACCAGTGTTTGAGCCGGCAGAATAGCAGGAATCAGGAGAGAAAGAGACACTAAGAATTTGCAAACTTGCTTCATACGTTTTCCTATTCTTCTGTTTTTGCCTTTCCTGAATCGGATGCCAAGTTGATAAATACTTGAATTGCATGTTTTGAGCGAAGGTTCTGAACGAGTTGATCATACATCTGCCGCCGCCGTTCTACAGTCAGCCGTCCGCGGATTTCTTGTTCTACGAATGGTACATCTGCTGTCTGTCCTTGCTTGATAAATTTCCATACAACAATAATATAATAACCATTATCAGTGCTTATGGGAAACGAAAGCTCGCGGTTTGTCGATTTTGATGCGACGCGCCATAACTCTGCCGGTATCAGCGTTGCTTCAGTCCGGTACGATGAATCTACACGCAGTACGACCGATTGCGCATGTTGATTGATTGCAGAATTCCATTGCGTTCCTTTCAGCACAAGATTGCGAAATTGTGTTGCAGCATCTCGGTTCTTAAAAAGTGCAAAGCTGACTAATGCCATGTCGTGCATAACGTTAAATTCTTTACTATGTGCGTCATAATATTGACGAACATCCTGCATAGTAAAATTCGATGTCTGCTGGGAGTACACTTCTTTCTCTAAGAGTGCATTGATTGCCAATTGTCTCCGCACATCCTCTACTTTTTGATTCATCTCCTCCGTACGATCGAGACCGCGATCTATCGCCTCACGATACAGCGATTCTTCTGTGAGCCACCGTTGTATGTACTGCTGAATTTGTGCTTGCGATGGCTCACGCGTTGTATCAATATGTGCACGGATTTCTTCTAAGGCCAGCGTTTGCTTGTCGATGCTGGCGACAGGTGTTTTATCCGGTTCATTCTTGGAACAACCGATCGCCGTGAGAGCAAGAAGAACAGTGAAAAGATACTTATTGGGATTCAACCCGTTTCCTTTTAAACGCTTCTGACAATGCTTCTTTATTAATGGTCACCGGAAACTTTTTCTTGAGAGCAACGGTCCAATCCTGTTCGCGCTGTTTGGACGCTGCTTCTTGATACCCGCTTGCAACTTCCGGTGTTGCATCTTCAAAACTCTTCACATGCGCGCTGTCTATGGCAAGCGTTTTAACAATTGACCAGCCCGATTTATATCTAAATGGTTCGGACACGCTGTCCATGGCCATTGTTGAGGCTTTACGCGATAAATCGTTTGCTGCAAAGGGCTGAAAGCCCCACACACCTTTTTTCTCCTGATACCCTGTACGATTTGTGTATTCTTGCGCGACATCCAGAAAGTTTTCACCATACTGCACCTTCCAGTATGCCGCCTTTGCTAAGCTATCCGATACAGTATATATTTCGGCAAAGTTGACACGTTCCGGCCAGCGATATTCTTCTTTATGCGCATTGTAATATTCTTTCAGCAGTGAATCATTCACCATCACTTTCTTCCATACTTCGTCTTGTTCAATACGATAGAGAAGAATTCCTTCTTTATAGTCCTTAAGAAGATTTGCCAGCAACGGATATTTGTCCACGGCATGCCGTGCATGTTCATCGAGCGCCACAATATCAAGCATTTTATTCGTGAGCAGCCAAATATTATCAGGCGTTAACACATAGCTCTTGAAATCGTTCGTCGCGAGAACCTTGTCTGCAAAATCATTTACCGTGAACGAACGTTCTGTGCTGTGGATAAGTGTCATTTTCAAAATTTCGAGTGAAAGTGTATCTTTCCATCCTTCATTGCCGGATAGCTTGGTTGTATCCAACGATGAAATTAGTTTGCGTGCGACCGAAGAATCAATACTCACATGGTACTGCGCTTTCAATCTCCGCACATAGTTATCGTAATCGTATTGGTACCGTAATTGTTTGTACTGTTCCTTCAAGTCATTTTGCATATCCGCAAACGATGGTAATCCCTTTTTCTCTGTACATTTGAAAATGTGATACCCGTAGTTGAAACGGATCGGTTCGGAAATTGAATCGACATTTAACTTAAAAAATACATCTGCAACATTTTGCGGAACCCGACCGCGTTCATAGAAACCGATGTCGCCCTGGTTGGGTACGCTTCGCGGATCCTGGCTGTACTTGTGTAACATATCTATAAAACTTGCCCCGCTTTTAAGTTTGCGGTAGATCATCCAAACGGTATCACGTACTGCGGCGGTATCCGTCAACCCTTGATTAAAACGCACAAGGAGATGAGTGATGCGCACCGAACCGGAGTTCGGCTGGCGACCCGTTACTTTAATGACATGATACCCGTACTGTGTTCGAACCGGAGTTTTAGTATACTCACCAGGCATCATTGAATAACACGCATCTTCGAACTCCGGCACCATTTTGCCGCCGGAAAAGAACCCTACGTCACCGTAATTGGTTTTCACGGTTGGATCTTCCGAATATCGAATTGCAAGCGAATCAAAAGGGACAGTTGGGATTTGTTCGATAACATTCTTTGCGCGTATATATGCCATTAGTGTGTCATCAGGCTTTGCATTAGGTTTAAGGCGAAAGATTATATGACTGGCGCGCACCTCATCTTTTTTCTTGTCATACATTCGCCGCACACCCTGGTCTATAATTTCTTTCTCAATCATATAAGACTGAGCCACAGAAGTGTTATAGGTTTCCATTTCACTAATAACAGCAGAATCTTTCTCAAGCCCCTGAGCATATGCTTCTTTTACTTTTAGCTTGAAATTGACAAGCAAGTCAAGAAACCGTTCCCGGTCTTCTTTCGTTGAGACAGTGCTCGTGTCCCAGCCGCCGTTGTTTTTGGCATAGTTATCTTCAAAGTAGTTCAGTGTGAGTTTTTCATCGCCAATGGTGGCAATTGTTGGATTCGATGCCCCGCATCCAAACAACAAGAGAATAGGAATCAGGCTGATTCCGAAAATGAGTTTATGCGTCATAGTTCTCGTAACCTTTGATTTTAAGATGATAGGAACTGTTGCTAATTAAAAAAGTAATCAAAAATGCCTCCGCAAGCAAGGAATTGTGCAGGTGAAACAAAAATCAGAAAGCCCTCCTTATCGAAGGGCTTTTTCATTTTGGTCTGCTTATTCTCTTCCGCTGTCCGCTCTGGGTATTCTGTCATCTGTACCTTTACCTCATACCTTGTTACTTTCTACTTTTTATTTGATTCTACAATTTCCTTCTTCCGTTTTAAAATTTGGCTTGCTTTCCATTGTTCCAACACGAACCATTGCGGTGAATTAGAAGATTGAATGTAATACTTGTTTAATGCTTTGTCGAACGAGAAGCGAAGTTGAACTCCAGCATACGCTATCATTGCCGTCACTTTTGGCGACACAGTGCTGTCAATAAAATCATCCGCTTGAAGATGGGAGAGCGAAGAGACAATACCTTCTACC
>JAPLFR010000014.1 GCA_026390575.1 Ignavibacteriales bacterium | reverse complement strand
TCTCACATAGCCATCGCTTGCATACGCGGATACTCCTGCAATAGAACTGACAATGCCTTTGTACTCGACTTTATCAGCAGGATACTTTGCAGCAATAGTAAACGCTGCTGCGTTAACAGCATCACTCTCTAAGCGAATAGGTATCGAGAATGCGGTCTTTGCATCAACATCTACACTGCCTTTTTCTGCAAACATAACTTTTTGTTTCGCCGTCATTGCGGGAACACCATCAACCTTGCAATCACCCATAGCAAGAATTCTAATTATCTGATTGCTATGATCCTGAGTCAAGTTTGTACCTGTAGTAAACGTACTTGAATAGTATGTTCCAGCTGGGAATACTGTGTTCGGATTAACAGCACGCTGCAATATCAACATTGCATCGATAACGTTAATTGTTATCGACGGAGATGTAGACCACACAGGTTCGCCGCCAACGGTTGCAACAGCACTGCCACTGCAAGCAACACGACCGAGAGTTGCATTATCACGGTTAACATCTGCTGCAATCCGTGCCATCGTATTAGCAGACGAGATTGCACCCGTCACGTGTCCTACGGCAGTATTGATCGCTGCAATTGCATCACCAGCATCTATCATACTTATGGGGAATTTTGATGTCGCTGGGAATGTAGAGACCATACCAAGATATCCTTGCGCACTCACCATTCCGGAAACATTACTGATTGTATAAGTTCCCGAAGCGGTGACTGCTACACTATTAGTAAATAATAGAGTAGCATCGCCAATGTCTTGTACCCTCACTACTAAGTCAGCGTGTCCAAAACCGCTTGTAGCAGGAGCGTCACCATAATAAACCTTCCCAGCTATTGAAACTTTTGTAATACAAAGACCAAATGCAATTTTCTTAGTTCCAGGTGAAACTGCAGCTGAAGCACCCGTGACAATTACATTAGAAATATTAGAACCTGTATTCGGAATATTGGCATAACCACCGTTACTAGTAGTCCCTTCAATTTTAGTCCAAGGATCGGTGTCTAGATTTCTAAGTATTAACCTGACGTCACCTGCACTTTGAAATGGATCACTGGCATTATATTTCACATTCAAACTCAAATCGGTTCTACCTACAAGAGTGTTTGCTACATCCACTGTCCAGTAAAATCCAGAGGCTCTGATAATGGAAAGAGACGGAGCACTTGAAGAAGTAAACGAAAGATTCGGTATAGTTCCACCCGGCGCGGCAGCTTTAAAACCAACCGTAGTTAATCCTGGTGAAGAAGTTGCAGAAGTTAATATTAATGGAGTATTCTGTGTTCCATCACCAACAGGGAAAGTATAAGCTGTTGCTGCATTAACTATCGTTGATATAGTGCCATTAAATATTTGAGCACCAGTACTACCTACTGCGGTACCAGTATAACCGGGAGTTCCCATGAAAATCACATTATGCCCACCCATATCAATTGCAGCATTCGATGTAAATGTTAATGTGTTTATCTTAATATCACCACCTACGATATAAAGGTTACCACCGGTTTTTTGAACTGTAAGTTTAATATCACTATAATCCCTTGTTGCAGCACTTACTGTCAAGGTTTGCGCACCACTACCAGTAAATATAATTTCTGCTGTACCAGAACCAGGATTGCATGAAACTTTTCCAGCCGTCGATTCAGTAAGACTTCCCTTAACACCACCGAAAGTCAACTGGCCATTACCCAAATTAAAATTTGCGCCTGTACCCACTGAAAGATTTCCATTGACAGTCCAGTTTCCAGGCATCGTAAAGGCAGCAGTGTTATTCATTGTGATATTATTAAATGTGCCAAGGGTCGTCACATTAAAATCCATTTCATTTGAACCGCCATTGAAAATGACAAGTCCATTGCTCGTAAAGTTATTGAATGTATAAGTAGCAGGCCCGGAAGGATCAAAGTTTAAAGTACCTGCGCCGGAATAATTTACATTTGTGATAGTTTGGCCTGTAATATTAATTATTCCAGCGTTCGAAATATTTTTGGGACTTACTAGGTCGATATCGCTCAGAGTCATTATTCTATCTGAACCTACAGAAAGAGTAGCTGTTCCGCTAAAATGTAATAATCCTGTGACCGTCCAGTTATTAGCCGGTGCTATAACTGCGTTACTAGCTAAGTCCAGATTTTTGAAAGTGGATGGTGTTGAACCTACAAAAATCATCACCTCCGAACCTCCAGACCTTCCAATTTGAACAGGCCCAAGAGAGTTACTAGTACCTAAATCAATTGTCTGGGGTCCTGCTGATGGCGTTATGAAAAATCGACCAGCTGAAGATGAGTTTAAAATGCCAATTGCCTGTGTGCCTACAGAGCCTTGAACATAGAATGATCCATCAAGTGTAATATTACCATTGTTCGTTAATGTACCACTTGAAGTAATTGTACTTCCGCTGGGAATTGTTGCACTAACGTTCAAGTCAATAAGTAAAGTGCCACTAACAGTACAACTGTTCAGTGTTTTTATTGATCCAGAACCTTTCAACGAGAGACTTACATAGCTGACACCAGTCACAGTTTGAGCTGATGTAGCAATATATTCAATTGTACTTCCAGGGTTTACTGTTGGTGTTGTTGTTGCACCTGATAATGCCATTAATGTAAAATTAGGCAGTTGCGTGGCAGTGCTCCCATCACCTAGCTTTAATAGAGCAGATGATGACATAGTGAGAGTTGTAACTCCAGATGCAAGAAGAATTTGATGACCTCCATCGTTGAGTGTACTGTTTGCAACAACATCACCTATTGTTATTTCTCTTACGGTTACCCCGCCAGTCGCTCCAGAAAGAGTTACACCGGCAGTGTTATTAACTTTTATATTCGCATATGTTAAAAGCGGAATCGTTTGAGCAGAAGTACCACAGAAATTGAAAGAACCATTATCTATGATTGTTCCGTTACTACCTTTTTGTATTGACCCTTTAATACTATGCACACCAGTACCCGGGTCGAATTTACCAATATTAATATTAAGCGTACCATTTATTGTTAGAGCTGACGTTGCGGTAAATGTAACTCCTGGAGTAGCGGTAAAAGTGAGATTATTGTATTCCACTCCTGCAATAGTCGTAGCACTTGAACTTGCATAAATAACAGTTGACGCTCCAGGGATAAAGTTTCCAGGTGCGACGGACATGGCAGGAGTCCCAGATAAGGTAATAGTATAATTCGTAGACGGATCGGCTTTCAACACTCCATTTACCACCAAACTGCCTCCGATTGCTACAGGTCCACCAAGGATCTGTACAGTTGAACCGTAATTAATAGTAAGTCTACTGAAATTAAGAGTAGGAGAAGAGATTGTATTCACTGTCTGTAATCCTGAGCCGGCAAATATAAAATTGCCAGATGAACTCGGATTAAAATTTCCATCCCTGACAAAATCCCCATTCACGGTTATTGTGCCAGGGTGGGTAGCGTTGCTAGCCACCAATGCAGCACCACTTTGAATCCAAAGTTTGTTTTTCACAAGTAAGACACCAGCTGCGGAGTTGTCTGATATATTCACGGTACCACCACTTACTATAGTCAAATTTTCACATGTAGCGGCACCGGTGAGAACAAGGTTGTAACCTCCTGTCTGTGGGGTGCCAATTTCGACATTATAGCCAACCGCAGGAACTGAGCTTCCAGACCAATTTAAGGGATCTGACCAAGAACTGCTTATTGCACCCGTCCATGTTGCTTGTGTAAATTGCGCGAAACTCGCAGTGATTGCCAACATAAGCAACGTTATAAGTTGAAAAAGTTTCTTCATATACATTTGTTCCTCCGATTAGAGATAATTTGAAATATCAAAATGCCTCCTTACGGCATCCCTTACTTGCTTCTCATCTATAGGATTGCCACAGACTAGAAACTTGGGATGTAAAAAATTGGAAGCATAGCAATCATCGGAAGGTGAAAATGGATAAAGTTACATTCCCACAGCTATCCGAGATCTCCTAATATTCCTTTTCTCCACTATCTGCACACCTCTTGTAATCATAATCCAATCATATAAAATTAAAATGTGAAAGCCCTCTCTTTAACCAGTTCATTTAAGAAATATTACCATATTAAATTTAGTTTGTAAATGATGGCATCTATAATGAAATTGTACAGAAGTAATTCACCATAATCAATCATTTGACTTGAAATTCCAAATATTTAATAGATAACCTTGTTTACCTCCTCTGTATGCTCTTTTGCCGAAAAATTACATAGTATTTTATCGTTTATATATCAGAATAACCTAAAAGCTATATCATTGTCATTACGCGCGAAGCGAAGCAATCTCTTTTTTCCTATTTGCATATGTTAACAGAATACTTCGGTACGAAGCGCCTCGCAATGATGGGTTCATTTCTTTTTTGTCAACCCGTTACTTATTTATTCTCTTATCATTCCCTTAACACCCTTCCGAATAGCTGGAAACCTGATAATGTATCACGCTTCGCGTGATTCATTTTTGTGCCTTCGGTTGGGAATGACAGCCGGAGGCCTGAGAATGATGCAAGCGTTCGCTTGCTACAATATTCAAGTCATTCCCATGGACTTTTAATTGGAATTTTATTTAAGCCCCCAGCAAGATTCCCGATAGCTGGAAGCCTGATAATGTATCACGCTTCGCGTGATTCAATTTTATGCCTCCGGCTGGGAATGACAGATAAAACTATTTTGTCATGCCCGCCGATTTTTTGCGAGCATCTTACTCTTGCTCATATAAGACTCCCGATAATCCTGATTGATAATATCAAGCGGGACGGGAATGACGTATAGAATATAAAAAAAATACTGGCCCCGATAGGCGAGACGAGCTTTGATATTTTTGTAGCTAAACTTTCCGATCGCTAATAGCGGTCGGAAAGATATCTTTACTACTTTGCAAGAAGCATCCTTTGTATCATACTCCTGCCGTTATATTCTAACCGTGCCAGATAAACGCCTGATGCCAGCTTACTCGCATTAAATACTGCTGGAATATAATGCCCGGTTTTCGCTACACCGCTAAACAGTGTCGCTACTTGCTGGCCTAACATATTATACACTTTCAGCGAAGCATAACCATCTTCCGGCAGAGAGAACTCAATCTGAGTTGTTGGATTGAATGGATTTGGATAATTCATAAGCCCGAGTACTTTTCCAGCAACACCAACATTCACTTCAGCACTGGCGGAGTACTTGAAGGATCCATCATTATCAATCTGACGTAAGCGATAGTCATACACACCCGGGGCAAGGTTGGCATCTTTATAACTGTACTCTCTTGGCGAGTTGCATATTCCAGCACCGGCAACAAAACCAACTTTTACCCATGCTGTTGATCCTTCTGCCCTGCGTTCAACATCGAAGCCATTATTATTGACCTCTGTGGCAGTGCTCCATTTTATGATCGTACTATTCACACCTTGCGCGGCGACTGTAAGGGAAGTGATTTCAACCGGAAGAAGAACAGAACCAACAGAATTTTTATAATACCAGCTTGCCGGAGCAGGAGCTTTGTCACTGCCGCCTAAGGTGATAGACCACTGGCCAGCATCGCCGGCAAATCCGGATGGACAAAGTTCAAAAGCACCAGTTCCAGTGCCGCCGCTTACAGTTACTGTCATAAGCGTATATTCTGTACCAGCTGTATAAGTTGTAGATGCGATACTGGTTGTTGATGCGTATGTGATATAATCGTAAGAATCGCTCGTGGCTTTAACGCCTTGATGGTTATATCCAAAAGAGCCTGTTTCACCGCTCAAAGTGACTCCAGCACCAAGTGAAGTGAGCCATCTTATGCCAAAATTACCCGAAGTAAATGCGCCTGTAATATTTATGCTTGGTTGGAATTTGATTATAAGTGTGTTAGTACCGGCAAAAATCCCACCCACGACAGTTCCATAAGGAGTGATGTTTATTGGTGAGCCATAAAATTGAGGGTTTAATGAAATTGAATTCACGTCTGCAACGATACCGTTTGCAAATTCAAGAGAATCGCTGCCGATGGTTGCATTCGAGTTCACATTAAACTTTAGACTGATGAGGTCTCCGGTACCATAATTTAAGGGAGACCCAGATATCCATGCAATTACTAAACGCCCATTCGTATTCGCTGTGTTTACATCGGTTGAGCTTTGAATTCCACCCGAAAAAGAATAGATTGGCGCGGTCTCTAAATATAAATTCGCGTTATTGAATACAACATCAAATTGAAATGCACATACATTATTAAAATTAGTGACCCTGATCGGAACAGTATAGGAATAATATCGCACCATGACGCTAGGTGGATTTAATGTTAAAGTTAATCCCTGGGAATAGCTGGAATGAAATAATATTATGCAAAGAATGCCGATACGTATTAGATTATTAATGGATTTTACATACATAATAAATTTTATTTTTTGAATTTGAAGCCTTATCGGAACCGTGATTAATTTTCTGTATCTACTCAGCAAAGAAAATAGAAATATTCGACCACCCCGTCCCGCCACCGTAAAACGGTAGCGGGACACCCCTCCTTGTTAAGGAGGGGAAATTTTCTCCCCTTTTAAAGGGGAGACGTCCCGATGAATGTCATTCATCGGGACAGAGGGGTTGTATAAAAACACAATAGCTGAATAATTACAATTTTCTATTATAAAGATAGGAAATAATTAAATGAACTTCAGGAAGTTTAGTAGTATCTCAATTTTGTTGCCATACAATCCGATCGCTCACAGCGGTCGGATTGTTACTAGTCACGGAAAATAGAATCCCGATAACCCAGGCGAGCATTTACATCTTTGTAGCCAAACAATCCGATCGCTCACAGCGGTCGGATTGTTACTATAGACGTGACCGTCACTCCTCGTGGATACCACAAAGACAAGAAACCTTCCGAAGGTTTCTGAGCTTAAACCAAAAGAACCTTCGGAAGGTTACAAGAAGGTTATAAAAAAAGCTCGCCCCGATAATCGAGGCGAGCCATTGGAATTCCGCTAAAGGTCAGGAGTACAACTCTCTCCTAACGTTTAGTGTTCACTTTACTTCGCAAGAAGCATCCGCTGTACCATACTCTTGCCGTTATATTCTAACCGCGAGAGATAGACGCCAGATGCAAACCTGTTTGCGTTAAATGTTGCCGACACGTAATGCCCGGCTTTTGCAACACCGCTAAACAGTGTCGCAACTTCCTGACCTAACATGTTGAACACCTTCAGCGTCGCAAATCCATCTTCCGGCACAGAGAACTGAATCTCTGTTGAAGGATTGAATGGATTAGGATAATTTCCCATTTGCAACACTTTTCCTGCAACACCAACATTGACTTCAACGCTGCTGGAGTACTTAAAGGCACCAGTATTGTCGATTTGCTTTAGGCGATACATAAATACGCCCGCGCCGACTTTATCCTGATACGAGTACTCTTTTGGAGAGCTGCTTGTTCCGGCACCAGCTACAAAAGCAACCTTTGCCCACGAACCACCTTCAGCTCTGCGTTCAACATCGAAACCGCTGTTATTGGATTCCGTGGCAGTACTCCATCTCAAAATTGCCATGTTTGTGCCTTGAGCAGATCCAGTTAATGAAGTCATCTCAACTGGAAGAGCACCGTTCGTTATCGCAGGTGTTGATAGCGTAACTAGTGTTGTAGCCCAAGTTGAGGTTGTAGCCATTGTGTACACCTTAGTTACAACACCACCACCTGATGTCTTCCATGCTAGACCCATAGTTCCGGATGCATTCGATATTCCGGTAATTGTATACGTCCCAAATTTATAAGCAACGTTATCAATTTTCGCAACATCAGAATCAAATGTTGGTTGATCACTAATTCCTACTCCATCGACGTTAATGATAATTTCACTACCATTAATTGAGGTTGCAACTTTTGAACGATACAGAGCACCAACCGACCCACCTAGACTTGATGTTAAGTCTCCAACAGTGTTGTTTAACACGAAGGTTCCAATTGCACCTTTTGTGCAAGTCGGGCTTGTAAAGTTAGCTGAAGTAAATGTCAGCACCAGGTCAGCACCATTAGGATATACCGTACCAACAGTCGCCTGCATATATATGTCAAATATAAACGATGTTCCTGAATAATGCTGATTTGCAACTGTCAATTCCAGTGTTTGAGCACCGGCAATGCTAGTAGCAAAGACAATCAGCACGCAGGCCAAAATCACTTTTAATTTATTCATTGATTACTCCTTATTTTATTCTCCATTGAAACTTCCAGCGAATTATGGAACTAGAGTCTGAAGATTCCTATTGTTCCATGTATTGGCCCTGTCAGTTACATCCACGACACCCGATAAATCAGTATCATTCCCATCGTACACGCCAGATGTATTTCTAGCATTCCAAGTATTCGCTCTATCGGTTACGTCAATAACACCGCTGCCATCTGTATCTCCGCATGTCATTATTCCAAGATCATAAACAGTACCATTTGGCAATGACACAGCAGTAGAAGATATTACAGCCAGATGATTTCTATGTCTGACAACAATATAATAGCTACCAGTTGTCGCAACGCTAAATGCTAAGTCGCTTGAACCGTTAACATCGACAATTGAACCATCCTTTAATAAAAATGCAGGCTGTGTTTCAACCTTCGTCGATGATGCTGTACCGGTTCTCAATTCAACTAACACCCAATCTACGACGTTTGCATTAGGAATTGACGTAACTGTTTCCGCAGTATATCCGAATGTCGTTGCATTATATGCAGTGGCTGAATTCAATGGAATGAGTCCACCGCTATTCAACGCTGTTGTCATAACACCACCGCTATTCGGACCCTGTAGTAATACCTTTGCCTTTACGTTTATAGCCGGAGAAGTGAAAGTAATTGTCCCATTCGTTGTAGTAGCAGTAATGAGACCATTAGGATCAGTTCCAACTAAACCTCTCATAGTTGCACTCGCAAATGTTGCCGAAACACTTCCAACAGTGGTTGATCCGGCAGTATAATGAAATACCAGATTAGCTACCGTAGAATTATCCGGTAAGGAGCCGGTCGTTGCAGCGCCTGTGTAAATCCAAGTCAATGCTACGTCTGTGCCACCATTTACATTCTTGTCAACATAACCAATGGAACTAACAGCATCAGGATATGTAATATCCGAATTACTAATAGTAAAGTTTGCAGGTACGTTTACATGGATTGTAAAACCTACACCTATAAAATTAGTAGTTGTAATGGGAAGATTAATCGTTCCACCAGGGGCAACAGTGCCCGATCCAAGTGTAAACGTAGGTGTTCCTGGCTGTTGGAACACTATCTTCCCACCTGCCGGATATCCAGCTTTTAAAATGTTAGCGCCGTTCTGATCAACTACTATGCTGCCCGGCGAGAAAGATAGATTATCAAAATCCGCAGAAGTAGCAGTGCTTTGCAATACCTTGAACTTCAAATTCATCAGTGTACCATCGCCAAAATTTATAGGCGTACCTGAAGCCCATGCTATTGTCAATGTACCGCTTGCATCCCATGGATTAGGACCTGACACACCATTTGGATCTAGTCCAACGCTCGAGGTCATTATTCCACCGGATATTAAGGTCTTGCTTGGAGTTTCTGCAAGCTCTAACTTACTGGAATTAAAATTTATTGTAAACTGAAAAGCACCGAGATTGTTAAAATTCGTAACCAAAATCGGAATAGTTACAACCGAACCAGATACCGCGTTGAGTACTGTTCCCAGCTTCATAGTCGCAGTTGGAGATTCGGGGCCAGCTACCATGTCTTTTGGGACAGCTTCAGTTGTACGTGCAGTAGCTGTGAGACTTGGAAAATCTGATGCTGATACAGTAACCGTTTGGCCAAAATCAATGGAAGCCAGCACGCCGGATCCATTTGTGCCCAACGTAATTGCATCTATAGGATATCCAGAATAAATCCAAGCAATAACTATTTTACCACTTTGTACATTTTTCTCAAGATAGCCGGTGCCGGTGATACCAGCATTCGGAAATGTAATAGTTGGTGTACCGGTATACTTCACAGCATCATACGTCAGTGTTAAATTAAAACCGGCATAGCTAATAAAATTCTCACAATACAAATCTAATTTAGTGCCATTGGCAATCTTTTGTATTGTTGGAGTTTGTAGCGAGTAAATCGTTACTTTGCCATCTGTCGATCCCAACAACATATTACCACCACCAGCCGTGGCAACTATGGCGTCAGTAACCGTAATATTAGAAGGAGATGATGCTGTTGATAAGACATAGAATTTAAGTTCCAACAATGTACCATCAGAATGCGACATCGTAGTAGCGGAGGCCCATGCAATAGTAAGATGTCCTCCGTTTGTATTTGCTGTCGCCATGTCGGTTGCGTAGATATCCCCAATATTATAAAGGGGACTGCCAGAATCCACTTCCTTAACCAGCTCCAAATCCCCTGGATTAAAGTTTACTTTAAATTGGTACGCACCTACACTGATAAAGTTATGAACACTTATCGGAACAGTTATTACCTGTCCCTTATAAGCAGGATCAACATTACCTATATCGATAGTACTTGATTGAGCTTTTATTCCTACCGTCGCTATCATCAGCAAAACCATCATGACTGTAAGGAAATAAAACGTTCTCATTTAAACCTCAAATTATTTGATGATGAAATAGAATGTTTTCATTTATTTTAAGGATCTTCACTTCTTGCTATTCTGTCTATAATATAATTAGAATTACTTTTTAGAATTGTGGAGCGCAAATCGCTTTGCGCTCCACTGAGTTCCTTA